>JBCBJE010000442.1:0-5126 GCA_038523735.1 Cyanobacteria bacterium J06626_18
CTCCAGCATACTGATGGAGACGTTGGCGACCATGTAGAACCAGATAGCGGGCACCATATATTGCAACAGCAAGCCAATGGTAGGTTCGCCAACCAACGCTCCAATCGCCGGGGCAATTAACCAAACTAGGCCGCAGAACAAGACGCCTGCCGTATTGTAGAAAGCTAGTATTTGCTCTACGCCATTCTCTGGTAGCTCAGGTTGCCGCACTAGATAAGCGTTGAGCCCAAGCGAACTGAATCCAGCTATGAAGAAGAAGACCCCAACCGTGACGACAACCATCCCGTAATTTTCTGGCCCCAGTAGACGGGCCAGGACAATGACGCCAATCAGGGAAAGTCCAGTGGATAAGAGTTGCCGAAGCGCCAGATAAAATTCTCCGCTATAAACCTTTTTCTTTAAGCCTTGAGCTTGTGGCATTTGCTAAAAATCTTGATGGGTCACTGATGGCGATGACAGTCCCTGACTCCGTTTGCGTTACACCTGATTTCAGCCCTGACGATTTTGAGGGCTCCTTATGATTAGTTCTGTAGGAGACTTTACCAGGAAGCGCTCTGGCTCCCAATTAAGCGACGAATTCAGTGATACATCCGAACAATACTCCTAAACCATACTATCTATTTAGAGGCAGTTTGAGACTGGGTGCTCCTCCCCATAGAAGCTGCTATCGAAGGGCGGATGGCAGACGGTAATCAGACATTGCCTACATTCTGGAAGCCTATCGATCCGAGCTTTCCTAGATTCATGAAATGGCTGCTAGCTGGCAACTCGCCATTCATTAGCCTAATGAGCGCGGCTCTGCACGCCTGAGTTTTCGGTAGAAGCGTATAAATTGCAGCGACGATCTCGCAAGCCAGAAGTTGCGATCGCCGCCTCATGCCGCACAGACCTATCAACCATCTGCTGCAGGTGCATGATCCCAGAGAATTCGCTGTTTTGCAGGCCCTCTCACCCCAGGTGATAACACCGACAGATCTTTTTGTGCCGAAATAAATTTCAGCGTGGGTGCTATTCCTCACGTCAAAGTTAACGTTGCTTAATAGAATGTTACGCATGCAATCCAAAGTCTCGTACTGAGCATTGCACCTGACCGTCTACGCAAATTGAGTTTGGATGTTTGTAATGCCTACCAACCAACTAAATTCTGGCCCCGGTCAGTCTAGGGTTCCCAACATGAGTGCTCTGGGAATCCTCTTCTTCATGATTGGCGCCCCCAATGTCTATGCGTTTCTGAACCGTCGCACGGAGTCTCCTCAGCTCAGCAGCACCCCTCGCTATACCTGGTTTGCCCTGGTCGCGATGGCGATCGCGGGCATTGTCGAGTTATCCCTTATCTAGCCACAATGCAGCCCGTAAGGTGGGCATTATTTTTTCAATATCCTCGTTCATCGACCTGAATTCAATGCCCACCAGATCCCGAAGCGGTGGGCAAATGAATGCTCTAGTCATGAGCGCGGAAGTCGTTAGAGGACTTGCCCACCCTACAAGGTGCTAAATCTACAGAGGATCGCTTCGCTCTAGAGCGTCTATCAGCGTCTGGGTAATGGCAGACTTATCAAGTTCTCCCCCTACCGTTCGGATCACGAGTTCGTAAGCTGCCGCATCTGATAAAGCCAACCGATATCTATATCGCTCTCAAAAAGGTATCCATAGTTCTGAATGCTCCGAAGACAGTTTAAGCTGAGATCGTTAAAGTTGCTGCTTATGCATGGCGCTCGCATCAAGAGGCATATTTCGCCTGCAGGGTTTCGGCTTGCAGCAGCAGCGAATCCGCAAACGATAGGGCTTCCTGATGGGTTTGGCCACCTGCGAGTTGGGCTAGCTCTTCGCGGCGCATATCACGATTCAAGGGCGTTATGCGGACGACGGTACGGACCTGATCGGGAGCCGTTTCGCTCTCCTGAGTGGCTGTACTGCTTTTCTTGGAGCGGCGCTTTTTAGGCGTGGCTTTAACCTGCTCAATGACTTCCTTCCCAACACGGAAATGGGCGTTGGCGAGGGCTGCAACCATCGGTTGGTGAGTCACACAGAGCACTTGCTGCGATCGCCCTAGTTCGTGTAGCTTTTCGGCGATCGCCTGCGCCACACGCCCCGAAACGCCGACATCCACCTCATCAAACACGAGTGTGCCGACAACATCCCCCTGCGAGAGACACGCTTTGAGGGCCAGTAAAAAGCGACTCATTTCACCACCTGACGCAGTTTCGGCTAAGGGTTGCAGCGGTTCACCTGGATTCGGACTGAATAGGAATTGGGCTTGGTCGGCTCCTGTGGTGGTGGGCTCAATGGGAGTAATGCTGACCTGAAACTGCACCCGATCCATCGCCAGCGGCTTAAGTTCTTTGACCAGTCGCGTCGCCAAATTCTTGGCAGCTTTCTGGCGCAGCTGCGTCAGTTTTTGACAATCCCGTTTTAGAACTTCGAGCGATTTCTCATAGGCTGCTTCCAGAGTTTCCAGAGACTGTCCTTCGCCATTCAACAGCTCCAGCGAGGCTTGGATTTCATTGGCATAGTCAATTAGCTCAGAAAGCGATCGCCCGTACTTACGGCATAGCTGCTTCAGCTGCGTAATCCGTTCTTCAATGATTTCGAGCCGCTGAGGATCGGTCTCGATGCCTTCTCCATAGGCCGTGATTTGGCGTCCGGCCTCCTCGATTTGGGCCAAGGCATCGTTCACCATATCCAAAATGGGCTCAATGGTGCTGTCATAGCGCAGCATATCTTCTAAGGTCTGGGTCGCTGTCCCCAACAGGTCCGCGCAGGCAGGGACATCTTCATGATTTTCGTAGAGAATCTGGTAAACCTGATAGCTCTGCTGCTGCAGTTCTACGGCATGGCTGAGCCGCTGTCGCTCCTGTTCTAGCTGAGTCAGTTCTTCTGGGTCTTCCAGTTCTGCTGCCCCCAGTTCTTTCCACTGATAGTCAAACAAATCCAGCTGTTCTTGGCGCTGTTGTTCCGCTCGACGGCGGCGCTCCAGCAGGGTTTTGGCCTCTGTCATGGCAGCGTAGCTAGTAGCTACCACCTGCCGCTGTTCCAGCAAAGAGGAACCGCCCACGCCATCCAGCCAAGCCAGTTGTTTTTGCGGGTCGCCGACCTGCAGGGTTTGCCCCTGAGCGGTAATTTCGACTAAGTGCAGACGCAGGGCTTCAACCTGAGGCTTCGTAACAGAAACTCCATTCAGGCGAGAACGGCTGCGGACAGTGTTTTGTCCAGCGGTCAGTTCACGGACACAGGTGAAGCGATCGCCCTCTACAGGCACGTCATGCGACTCTAGCCAGGCTCGAATGCGATCAGTTATCTGAAAGGTAGCCTCAATCAGCGCTTTCTTCTCCCCAGAACGCACCATGCGCTGACTCACCCGTCCACCCAGGACCGCATCGATCGCATCCAGCAAGATTGACTTCCCAGCTCCGGTTTCCCCCGTCAGTACATTGAATCCGGGTTCAAGATCCAAAGCCAACCGATCAATCAGCGCAAAATTTTCAATCTTTAGGGCAAGCAGCATTCAGCGCAAAGATCATGAAAGGGGACATCGACAACGCTTCAAGAGCAACACTTATATTAATCGCTCAAAAATACTATGACATGAATCCATAGGTGACCGCGATCGCCCATATATCTGGGCTTTGTTCGACAAAATCACTCGAACGCCCTAGAAGCAGTTTTTTGCCAAAGGGGAAACTCCAGATTCCAAACCGGATATGAATTAAGTTCATTTGCACTAAACAAATTGCATCCCATCCAACGGTATAGAGAATTATGGGAAGGATTTATTACAATAGTTAACAAAGCAGACGCAGCGAGAGGCAGCAACGGTGACCCAAACAGTGACCGCACCGGATAGTTCCACCGTGACCATTGACGTGGCTCCTTCTGAGACCCCTTCTAAGACTAAAGTTTCTAACTCGTTATCTGAAATCAAAACTGCCAAAAGCCCCTCAGCTCATGTCCCCAATCGTGTCGATCCGTTTGGGGAACTGGCCTACGACCCAGCTGTGATCAACACATACTACCGAAAGCGTCCATTGGCAGTGTTGAATCGCCTGCTAACCATCGTTTGGCCTTTTATAGTCTTTTTGCTACAAGTGCTGTGGAACCGACAGGGCAGCGTTACTGAGCAGCAGCAGCGTCGTCAGGCCAAGCGTTTGCGGAAACTGTTGACCGATTTGGGACCTGCTTACATCAAAATCGGTCAGGCACTCTCCACCCGACCTGACCTGGTCCCCCCTGTCTACTTAGATGAACTCACTCGGTTACAAGATCAGCTGCCGCCATTTCCCAACAGTGTTGCCTTTCGCTACATCGAAGAGGCATTAGGGGCTCCCCCTGCTGAGGTGTACGCCGAGCTGTCACCCGAGCCAGTAGCTGCAGCATCTTTAGGACAGGTTTATAAAGGTCGTTTGAGAACCGGGGAAGCGGTCGCTGTCAAAGTTCAGCGGCCTGGTCTGGCTCGGCGCATCACGCTGGATCTCTACATCCTGCGGCAAATTGCCCAGTGGGCAACTAACAATGTGGCGCGGATTCGCAGCGACCTTGTCGCCATCATGGATGAGTTTGGCGCCCGCATCTTTGAGGAAATGGACTACACCCATGAGGGGGCAAATGCAATTCGCTTTGCCGAACTCTACGGTCACCTCAAAGACATTTATGTGCCTCATATTTATGAGGACTACACTGCCCGTCGGGTTCTGACGATGGAGTGGATTGATGGCACCAAGCTAACCAACCTGGAAAAGTTGGAACGGCTTGGGATCGATGCTACACACCTAATTGATATTGGCGTTCAGTGTTCGCTACGGCAACTGCTGGAGCACGGCTTCTTCCACGCTGATCCTCATCCTGGCAACCTACTAGCGATGGCCGATGGCAAGTTGGCTTATCTGGACTTCGGCATGATGAGTGAGGTGAAACCCTATCAGCGCTATGGCCTGATTGAAGCCGTGGTTCACATGGTCAATCGGGACTTTGAAGGGCTGGCCAATGACTATGTGAAGCTGGAGTTTTTGACCCCAGATACTCGTACATCAGTGCCGAAAACTCATCGGTGATGCTCTTAAAATTCAACTCAGCGACGCTAGCCCCTAGGGCATTGCTAAAGACTTCAGTTAAGGCTGGGATAATCGGCC
>JBCBJE010000443.1:0-5115 GCA_038523735.1 Cyanobacteria bacterium J06626_18
CAACTTTTTGCCAGAGGGAGCTGAGCTGCTGCAACTGGAAGCAAACTTTAGCGGTGAGTGGCATGGTCTTAAAGTCCGGGGACAGGTAGATCGTATAGATCGCATCGAGAACGGCTTGGTGTTCATCGACTACAAAACGGGTAAAAGTCGTCCCTCTGGCATTAAAGACCGCAACGGCAAAGCGTCTATCGACATCCAATTGCCGCTTTATCAAGAAGCAGCTGCGCCGTCTCTCTGTCCTGATAAGCCGGTCGCTAACGCTTACTACTACTCCATTCGCGGCAGGAAGCAAATATCCACATCATCCAGAGCGCCACAACATGAGCTACCTGATGCCATTGATCGCTGCAAAGCCCATCTAGAGAAAGGTCACTATCCCGTACAGCCGGACAATGGGCGATCGGCCTGTGCCTACTGCGATTTTGATGCTCTGTGTCGCCAGGGTGAGCGTCTCAGCCGCAAGGAGAAGCACGATGGGACTGACTGAACAACAATTGCAAGCGGCCTACACTTCCAGCAGCGTTGCCGTCACTGCTGGGGCGGGCACAGGCAAAACCCACATGCTTTCAGAGCGGTATCTCTACTTTTTGAAATCTGAACACGACGGGAAACCCAAGCCCAGCTACTCGCCGCTGCAAATGGTTGCAGTGACGTTTACCGAGAAGGCGGCAACCGAGTTGCGATCGCGGATTCGCCCAACCATTGCCCAGCAGATGAGCGACCGTTTAGACCTGTTGGCTGAACTCGAAGCGGCTCAAATCAGCACCTTCCACGCGCTGGCTGCCCGCATCTGTCGTGAACATCCCGATCCGGCCAATGTGCCACCTGACTTTACTGTTCAGGATGAAATTGACAGTCCTATCTGGCTAGCCGAAACCTTTACCAAGGCATTGGAGCAACTGCCCAGTCATCTCTATGAGACGATGCCGTTTTCGCTGATGCGGGATGTGTTGCAGGCGTTGCTGGCTGATCCGCTGACGGCGAAGGAGGCGTTGCAGCAAGATCGCACCAACTGGCTACCCACGCTAGAAAAGATGCGTCAACAAGCTCTGGATGATCTGCTGACGAGCGAAGACTGGCAAAAGGGGCAAGCTGTTCTGAATACTCACGCGGCTCCCGGCGACAAACTGGATGCCTATCGACTTGATGCGTTAGAGGCGATCGCCACGCTCGAACAAGACCATGATTTAGCCGCCGCTTTAGAGGTTTTATCGGGTCTCAAACTCACCGTGGGCAGCCAAAAGAGCTGGGGCGGCAAAGAGAATCTACAGGAAGTGAAAGGAGCCATCAGGGCGCTTCGAGACTTGGCGAGAGATGCCATTAAAGCGGGCCTCATTACCCTTGCCCCCAACGAATTCGATGACGAAACCGAAGCCATGCTTCCCGTCATCCGCGAGGCCTTCACTTGGATCTGGGACTACTTGCAAACCGCGAAATACGAGCAGCGCTTCCTCGACTTTAATGACCTGGAAATCCACGCCCTACAAGCCTTAGACGACCCAGCGGTGCAGGGCTACTATGCTCAGCGCTGGCAGGTTTTCCTGATTGATGAATTCCAAGATACCAACCCCATTCAAGGGCGACTGCTGGAAAGGCTAACGGCGAACGCCACCCTCACTATTGTGGGCGATGTGAAGCAGTCGATTTATGGCTTCCGGCGAGCGGATGTGCGGGTGTTTCAAGATTGGCAAGCCCGCATCCATACCGATGACAAGCCAGTGGAACTTAGTCTTAGCTTCCGCACCCACCGATCGCTCATCGGCCAAATCAACCAGGTCTTCGCTCCGGTTCTAGCTGACTTACACCAACCCCTGGAAGCCCACCGCGATGAATTGCTGGAGCCAACGCCCGAAATTCAGCTCTACACGGTAACGGTAAACGAGGAACACAAAGACGATAAAACTATCGACACCAATACCGAATCCTGTCGGCGGGTGGAAGCGCAGAAGATCGCAGCGCTGGTAGAAGAGATGCTAAATGCACCGATTCAGGTGCATGACAAGCCCAGCGGTAAGCTGCGTGATATTCGTCCCGGTGACATTGCGATCCTGTCGCGTACCTGGGGACCGTTGGAGCTGTATGGCAATGCGATCGCCGCCCGCAACATCCCGATTCTGCAAGCAGGGGGCGGAAATCTGCTGGAAACCCGCGAAGCCAAAGACGCCTGGGCGATGCTGCGCTGGTTGGCCGACCCCACTGATAGCCTGGCGCTGGCAGCAGTGCTGCGGAGTCCCTTCTTTGCGATCAGCGATCGCACCCTCTACACTTTCGCCCAATCCCTCCCGGAGAAAACCAGTTGGTGGAAGCACCTACAAACTGCTGAAGACCCCATGCTGGTTCTTGCCTATGCTGTCTTCAAGGAACTGCTGGTAGCGCGTCGCACGGAGGCACCAACTCGATTGCTGCAATTGAGCGATCGCCTCACGGGCTACACCGCTGTGATCGCCAATCTTCCCGGTGCCGACCGTCGTATGGTGGATTGGAAGGGCTTTGTGGAGTTGGTGCGAACGCTGGAAGGCAGCAGCTTTGATGTGCTGGCGGTGGTTCGGCGGCTGAAGCGGATTCAGGCGGGAGAGGTGAAGATTCCGCGTCCGGAGCTGGCGGGGGGCGATGCTGTAAGCCTCATGACCATCCATGCGTCGAAGGGGCTGGAGTGGCCGGTGGTGATTGTGCCGGATCTGTCCCGTTCCATTTCTGGCGATACATCAACAGTTCGCTTTGATCCAGACCTTGGAGTCGCCCTCAAGCTGGAAGATGAAGAAGGAGAACGGCAAAAATCCGCCCTTTACACGTTGCTGGAGCAACGCAAAAAGGCGGATGATCACGAAGAATCCAAGCGGGTGCTGTATGTGGCGCTGACGCGGGCGCGAGATCGCCTCATTCTCACCTCGGCCTCGACCAGCGGCGGCAGCCTCGACATTTTGCAACCGGGACTCGAAGGCTTGATTGAGCCTGAAGCCGTGGCGTTCATTCCAGAGTTGGCAAAACCCGTGCCGCCGGTCTCATCGCCGTTACCGCCGCGACCGACCCAAATTCTCGCCTACGCTGCGGGAGCGGGATTTTCAGAACTCCCGGTCACGGCGTTGAGTGAGTACGCGCTGTGTCCCAAACGGTTTGAGTTTCGCTATGTACAGGGACATCCAGGATATCGGGAGGGCGATGGCTCGGGGGAGGCGGCGATGGCGATCGGTCAGCTGGCCCACAAAGCCCTGGAACACCAAATCCGCAACTTCAACGAGCTGAAAAAATATGCCAATAACCTGACCGATGAGCAGGTACAAGATGCCCTGGATTGTGCAGAGAGTTTCCATCACGCACCTGACTTTGCCACGTATCGTGAAGGGCTATTGCAGTGGGAATTGCCGGTGTCTCTCTCGCTGAGCGGCATTACATTCAATGGCTTTGTGGATTTGGTGGGTGAGGATTTCGTGCTGGACTTCAAAACTGATCGCACTATCCACCCAGAGCATCACCAGTTTCAGCTCTGGGCCTACAGCCAAGCCACTGCGAAACCCAACGCCCACATCGCCTACCTGCGCCACGATCGCCTCTACACTTTCATTCCTTCTCAGTTGAGCGAGTTGGCCCCCTCAGCCTCAACACTGGTTAATGGGCTGGTGAAGGGCGACTTAACCCCAACCCCCTCCGAGGCGAGTTGCGGGATTTGTCCGTATGCTGAGATTTGCGAAGCATCTTATGGGAACATCGAGCAACAAGTTTGAGCGGGATGGGCGATCGCCCTTATGCTTTGAGATGTGAATTTTGGGGTGTGATTGAGTGAGGCTTAGGGATGTCGTCAGTCAGATTTTTATTGATCCCCGCAAATTGACAGCCTATGCGCTCGATGTACAGAACCCTAAAGGTAAATCTAAAGCCATCATGTTTCGACAGTATCTGGGCTTTACCTCAGCAAACTACCAGGGCCTTTTAGCGCAAATCGAAGCCCAGGCTTTGAATGCTGAAGCCATTCTGGGTAAGCAGGATGAGCATGGCCAACGATATCAAGTTGATATGCTTATTATTGGTGTAGAACCTGATCAGCAAGAAATCGTCCGTACCGGGTGGATGGTTAAACCTGCTGAAAATTTGGCCAAGCTCGTTACGCTTTACATTCCGAGTCGCAAATGATCAGTCCTGAACTCTTCGATATTGTTGAACTGCTGGTGGATATTCCAGAAGCGAATCTGCGGGCGGGCGATCGCGGGGCCATTGTGGAACAGCACACTAATAAGGCTTTCGAAGTTGAATTCACTAATCCTAACGGGGAAACGCTGGAATTATTGGCGCTATCGCCTGAGCAATTTATCGTGGTTTGGCAAAGTGCGAGTAAGACTTGGGTGCCGTTGGCGGATCGGCTGGCGGCCATGATGTTGGCGTTACCGGAGGAGCGTCAAGAGCAGGTCTTAAATTTTGCGCGATCGCTCTACCGAGTTCCGGCATAGAGATCGGGCTGGAGTGCGATCTCACCATTCACCCCGAACATCACCAGTTTCAGCTCTGGGCCTATAGCCAAGCTAGCGCCAAACCCAACGCCCACATCGCCTACCTGCGCCGCGATCGCCTCCACACGTTCACCTCTGCCCAGTTGAGCAAATTGGAATCCTCCACCTCAGCACTAGTCAACGGACTGGTGAAAGGCGACTTCACCCCAATCCCTTCTGAGGCGAGTTGCGGGATTTGTCCGTATGCTGAGATTTGCGAGGCATTCTACAGAAACGTTGAAGAATAGATGATTTGATAGCGAAGTCAGTGAAGACGCTTCAGTTTCTTTATTGCCATGATGGCAGTCTAAATAAAAATTACTGTGCGTGGTATTGATTTGTGATAGTGATGGCAACCAAAAGCTTGCTAATAAAGCTTACAAAGAACTGACCGGCTTACTAGCGCCTAGTGCAATAAGGACATGGACATAATTAAACGTAGTCCTGAGCTTCTGGAAGCCTTGAGATGCCGTTGTCGGGATGTTGATTAATTCTGTCTACCTACTTATCACAAATCACCTCATCATCGGAAAACCAGTTCTGTGATATGACATGTTGCCTAACCTTATCAGGTTCTTTGGTATAAGCGATAATGGCTAAGCTATTCTCTGTCCGACTGCAAGTGACATAAAAC
>JBCBJE010000444.1:0-5105 GCA_038523735.1 Cyanobacteria bacterium J06626_18
CTGATTGGATTTTAGATAAGATTATCCTTATGGTTGATTAGATATCACGATTCGTAAAATGTCAATCTCGAAACCAATTCATAATATATTTTTATTGAAATACTTTTTAATATTTACTATTCAAATAAAATGAGAGTGTGGGCGATCATAACTTCTCCGTCATCGCTGTTTCGCCATTCCACGTTCAACGTCATTGCTTCTGAAGGTGGTGGATTGGGATGGATTTTACTTGGTCTGTATGGCTGTTCGTTTGCTTGTTGGATGTGACATGAGCAAGGAACTTGACTGGTGAGTTGGCAGAATGACTATGCCGCCGTAGGCTAGCGTTGAGTTATGAGACCCAACAGTGCAGTGGGTGATCTCTGAGAAAGAAATCACCTTAAGCAACCTGTAACATCCTTTGGTTATGAATCTGTCCCTACTTGTGGGCAGTTTTGCGGGCAGCGGTTTTCGCTTTATCTTTTTCACGCTGCTTTTGGCGTTTGGCTTCGCGCTTCGCGGCCTGTTTCGCCTCCTCGATCGCCCGTTTCGCCTCAGCCTTTTCAGCTTCTAATTTCTCTAGGTAGTAGTGATAATCGCCGCGATACAAGCGCAATTCGCCATCGCGGACTTCCACAATTTTGTTCGCCACTTTGGAGATGAAATAGCGATCGTGGGAAACGATAAGTACCGAGCCATCGTACTGGCCAAGGGCAGCTTCCAGCGTTTCCTTTGCGGGGATATCGAGATGGTTGGTAGGCTCGTCCAGAATGAGGAGGTTGGCTGGCTGAACCAACATACCAGCGAGAGCCAGACGGGCTTTTTCACCTCCACTTAGAGCCTTCACCTTTTTGAAGACCATATCGGAGCTGAAGAGGAACTGTCCCAATAGCGTGCGAACCTGCTCCGTTTTCCAGTCGGGGACAATATTCTGCAGCGTTTCCAGAACGGTCTTCTCTAGGTCGAGGGCTTCCGCCTGATTCTGCTCAAAATACTGGGGCAGGACATTGTGTTTCCCTAGTCTTACCGTGCCCTCGGTGGGCTGCTCACGCCCTAGGATAAGGCGCAGAAGTGTGGACTTGCCACAGCCGTTGGGACCCAGAAAGGCAATGCGATCGCCTCGTTCAATCAACAAGTTCGCTCCCAGAAACAGAATCTTGTCCTCGTAGCAGTGAGTCATGTCCTGAATGAGAACGACCTCCTCACCACTGCGAGGAGCTGGCGGAAACTGAAACTTCAGTGTCCGCACATCCGTGTCGGGAGCCTCAATTAGTTCGACTTTACTGAGCTGTTTCTCACGGCTCTTGGCCTGGGTACTGCGGGTTGCACTGGCCCGGAACCGATCCACAAAAGCCTGTTGCTGGGCAATTTCCTTTTGCTGCCGTTCAAACGCACTTTGCTGAGCCGCGCGGACCTCAGACTTCTGGTCCAAATACTGACTGTAGTTGCCTAAATAGGTAGTAGAGACACCCCGCTCAGTTTCCACAATTTGGGTGCAGAGCCGATCCAAAAACTCCCGGTCGTGGGAGACGATCACCATAGGCGTGTTCACACCCTTGAGATAATTCTCCAGCCATTCAATGGTTTCTAGGTCGAGATGGTTCGTCGGCTCGTCCAGCAGGAGGACGTCGGGCTCTTGCAGAAGCACTTTGCCTAGCCCCATCCGCATCTGCCAGCCGCCGCTGAATTCGCTTACCTGACGATCACCATCCCCTAGCTCAAACCCCATGTCAGGCAGAATTTTCTCAATGCGAGCATCCAGACCATAGCCATCTAACGCTTCAAACTGTCGCTGCTGACGGTCCAATTCGTGAATTAGCTTGTCCAGCTCGTCTGGCTCAGCCGCTTCCATCTGATGAGGAATGTCCATTAGGCACTGATGAACCGTGTTGGCTTCTTCAAAGACGGTCCAAAATTCTTCCTTCACACTACGGTCGTTGTCCACCTCAAATTCTTGATTGAGGTAGCCGATGCGCAAGCTCGTAGGCCGAATGATGTTACCGGTTGTGGGTTCAACGTCACCGCGAATAATCTTCAGCTGGGTGGACTTACCTGCACCATTGACGCCCACAAGACCAATGCGATCGCCCGACTTGACCTCCCAGTTCACGTCTTTCAGGACTTCCCCAGTTGGGTAAATTTTGCTGATATTTTCCAGACGCAGCATCGTTGAAGTCCTTAGCGATCGCGACACGACCTTTCTGTCGTACTTTAACAAATGTTACGTAGCGATCGGGATGAAATTTCTGGTTTGGTTGTGGGTTCTTGGCTCTTAGTTCTTGGTTCTACCCTGTGGGAACGGCATAGCCCTACGTTGATGGTTGATGGTTGGTGGGGTTGGGGTTGGGGTGAAGTATTTGGAGCGTAGAGTCTCGACTTGTGTCGCACATGTAGACCAAATGCCTCGCCCTTACAGGATTTTGCTCCCCTCTCCTCTTTCCTTGTTCTCCATCACTCACTACCCATCCACCCTCCTACTCCCCTACTCCCCATTCTGAGCTAGGATCAAGGAACATTTGTCCCATTATCTATGAAGACTGTATTGATTTGGGGGATTCAAGGATATCGAACCTTGATTTCGCCCTTATTTCCCTCGACCTGCCGGTTTCGCCCCACCTGTTCAAAATATGCGCTTGAGGCGGTGCGCCGGTTTGGGGCGCTACGGGGATCGTGGCTGGCGCTGCGGCGAATTCTGCGCTGTCATCCCTTTCATCCAGGTGGGTATGACCCAGTTCCCGATAGTATTTGGATGACGGGGCAAACCCAGTTGAAAGATGTGATTTCACCACCCTTAGAGTCGCCAGACGATCGCGCATCGGAGGAGTAGTCGTATGCTTTGGAAGGGCAGTCTTCATCAAATTCGGGGGTTTTAGGCCATTAAACGCTGCTGTTTTTGGCAACACAAACCGTTTGGGGCAACCTTAAATTACTGTTGGTAAGTCCGACAGGGAGCAGATTGAGCTGAGACAATGAATGGGCTTATTATTGCGCTAGTTTTATTGGGCATCCTATGGTGGTGGCTAAGCCGCAACCGTAGATTGCTGGGGCGGGCTGGGAGTGTGCGCCGAGGAGTAACAGGCGATTCAATTCCGCCTCGTTTGATGAGCAGGCTGGATCACCTAACACGCGATCGCCGGGTATCAGAGCGTTTGATTGAGCGTATCGCGTTTAATAACCCTGGGCGTTCCAAGAGTTGGTGCGTTGAGAAGGCTATTTACGATCTGCAGCGCGATCGCCGTAGCTAATCGCTCAGTTGTTCTCGTTGAGAGTAGGCTTAAAGTCTTTCCCAGCATTGATGTTTGCAGGATTGGTTCAATTTGGGGAACTTTAAGTAAACAATCGCTCCTTAAAGATAGGGGCATTTTTCTCAAATTCGCTTCAGTCTCGCTGTAGTCACTACTGATTCATTCCTGATCGTCCCCTTTGCTCATGCACCGTCGTATTTTTATCGGAGATGTCCATGGTCACTTTGATGGCCTGATGCAGCTTTTAGAGAAGCTTGATCTTGCCAGCGAAGACCAGGTCTATTTTGTGGGCGATCTGATCGACCGCGGTCCCCAAAGCGCCCATGTGGTTGATTATGTCCGTCAGCACCAACATCCGTGCGTGTTAGGCAACCATGAACAACTGCTGCTGAATGCCTTGGCGCAAAATCAGATGAGTGGGCAGGCGCTGCATGGCTGGTTGTACAGCGGTGGACAGGCAACGCTTTCCAGCTATAACAACAATCTGGAACGTTTGGAAGAGCACCTAGATTGGTTTCGGCAGCTGCCCATTTACCTCGATCTGGGCGATGTCTGGTTAGTTCATGCAGGAGTTGACCCCACGCTGCAGGTTACAGAACAGACGGCTGAAGAATGCTGCTGGATCCGCGATATTTTTCATCGCAACCCCAATCCTTACTTTGCCGACAAACTGATCGTCACTGGACACACTATTACTTTCACCTTTCCCGATATTCCGACTGGGCAAATCGTGGAAGGACCTGGTTGGTTAGATATCGACACAGGCGCTTATCATCCCAAAAGCGGCTGGCTGACCGCAGTGGATCTTGATAACGAGCAGGTTCATCAGTTCAACGTGTTTGAATTCGTCCATCGGACGCGATCGCTGCAAGAATCATGCAGCCCGTACACCACCAGCCGCAATCGCTCCAGAAAACGCACCCCTGTAATGTAGGAACGCGATTTAAATCGCGTTCCTACATTACAGGCCCCGTGTATAGGCCGGTGCAATCTCCGGATTGGGTTTAGCATTGGCCAACAGCACATCGCGGAGGAAACGTGCCGCCGCTCGTTGGGTCAGATTCCCCACGATGCGCTGGCCCATATCACGTGTCTCAGGTTTGGCGATCACTTGAGGCAGCTGACGTACTAGCAAGGACGCATCAAAGCCTTCCGTCTGACGCAAAATATCGGCAATCCGTAGGATCCGGTCCAGATTGCTGTCAGACGTCGAGGGTAGTGCAGTTGTCGTGGTGGTGGGTGGGGCGGTTGCTTTGCCGAATCCCAGACGCTGTTGGATGTTCTGGCGCACCGTCTGTACGACATTTTGACCCAGGGCATCTAGCTCTCTGGCAACCTCGTCAGCGATGCGATCGCGGATAAACTCACCCTTCTCTGAGAACAGAAACTCCAGAGTCTGGTCAAGCAGCCGCTCCATGTCATACTCATCGCTGCCACTGGCATTCTTGAGCAGATTTTCCAGGCGATTCCAGCGGAATTCACCATTCTTGAACAGCAAATCCTGCAATGAGGACCGCAGCTGAGGGGAGGGGTCAGTCAGCAGGCGCTTTGCCACATACGGATACGCCTTACTCAACACCTTAAATTCTGGATCGACGTTAATGGCAATGCCTTCAAGGGTGACGAGCGATCGGATAATCAGCGCGTAATAGGCCGGCACCCGAAACGGATACTCGTACATCAGTGCCGAAAACTCATCGGTGATGCTCTTAAAATTCAACTCAGCGACGCTAGCCCCTAGGGCATTGCTAAAGACTTCAGTTAAGGCTGGGATAATCGGCCTGAGGTCGGTATCTGGGGTCAAAAACTCCAGCTTCACATAGTCATTGGCCAGCCCTTCAAAGTCCCGATTGACCATGTGAACCACGGCTTCAATCAGGC
>JBCBJE010000445.1:0-5098 GCA_038523735.1 Cyanobacteria bacterium J06626_18
CAAAGATTTCAAGTGAATTTCACTTGAAATCTTTGAAAAACTTAGATTTTGAGCAGCTTAAGCAGGAGACAGGGAAAGCGTGGAAGGAAAAAAGTGGGTAGTGTGTGATGGTTGGTGAGAGAAGGGGGAAAAGGTTAAGGGAGAAAACAAGAAGACGATTTAGGTTTCTACGTAAACAGACAAATTTCTACAGGGTTCTTTGAGCTTCGAAATCTAGCTCCCAGATAAACCCACAGATCTTTTAATTGAATGTGACTTTGTTTGTTGATTATTACGGAAAGGTTGCACCTGAGGGGGCTTTTCTGTATTCAAGACGGTGTTGGTGAGGTGACTAACGGCGAAAACTGAGGGTTAGAGTACGACGTTATGGCAAACATTAAGCGCATCGGAATTTTGACTAGCGGTGGGGACTGTGCTGGGTTGAACCCTGCTATTCGAGCTGTAATTCACCGAGCCATTGGTACTTATGGGTGGGAGGTCTGTGGTATTTCGTGCGCGACCCGAGGACTGCTAGAGCGCCCTCCTCAGGTCAAACGCCTAGAACTCAACGACACCTATTCAATGCTGACAACGGGTGGCACGGTTTTGGGCACAACCAATAAAGGGAATCCGTTTGCGTTTCCAATGTCGGATGGAACGCTTTGCGATCGCTCCGAGGAAATTATCGAGGGCTATTATCAGCTCGGTTTAGATGCTCTCATTGGTGTCGGGGGTGATGGCAGCTTGGCTATCTTGCGGCGACTGGCCCAGCAGGGGGGGATTAAGCTGGTAGCCATTCCCAAAACAATTGACAATGATTTAGGCAGTACCGAACGGGAGATCGGGTTTGACACAGCTGTCAATATTGCGACAGAGGCCCTGGATCGTCTGCATTTCACGGCAGCTAGCCATTCGCGCGTGATGATTCTCGAAGTGATGGGTCGTGATGCCGGGCACATTGCGATTAGCGCTGGGATTGCTGGTGGTGCTGACATCATCCTCATCCCTGAAATTCACTATTCGCTGGAGGTTATCTGCGACCATATTCAGTCCTTGCAGCAGCAAGGGCGGAGCTATGCCAAGGTTGTGGTGGCCGAAGCCGTCTGCACCGAATCGGGCGCAAAAGTTACCCAGAATCATCGGATGGATCAGCACCGTTTGGGAGGTATTGGACAATATTTGGCAGACGAGATTTTTGCCCGCATTGAGGCTGAGACGCGGGTAACGGTTCTGGGGCATATTCAGCGGGGTGGCATCCCCTCGCCGCTAGACCGTCTGACGGCGACTGCTTTTGGGGTCGCGGCGACTGACCTGATCGCTCAAGGACGCTTTGATCGCATGGTCAGTTGGCAAAATCGCCGTGTGGTGGATGTGCCTATCAATAGTGCGATCGCTCACTATGAAGCCGTTGACCCGCACGGTACGCTGGTAAGGACAGCCAGAGCTATGGGCATTTGCCTGGGTGAGCCAGATCGAGTCCTCGTGAGGGTTTGAAGTGAAACCGTGGCGCTGTGTTGGGTGGTTGTTCGGTAATCTAGTTGCGTGGCTTTAGATTTTCACCCCCCTCATCCCGACTCGCCTTCCAGCCCTGAAGGCGCTGATTATCGGGGTGCCGTGCGACGAGTTCTGGTCATTACACTAGCGCTCAACTTGCTAGTCGCGGGCCTCAAGCTCTTGGTGGGCTTTTGGACGGGTTCTCTTAGCCTTTTGGCAGATACGCTCCACAGTGTGACGGATAGCGCTAATAATGTGCTGGCCTTGATCACCAATCAACTCGCCTCGCCCCGGCCTGATCGCGATCATCCCTACGGCCACCAAAAATATGAGGCGGTTGGGACATTGGGTATTGCGACGTTTTTGGGCATCGCCTGTTTTGAAATTCTGAAACACGCAGTCGAGCGACTGATCACTGAAAGCGATCCGGTCAATATGTCAGCGATCGCCTTGTGGATCATGCTGACTGTGCTAGGCATCAATATTGGCGTTGCGTTTTATGAGCGATCAGTGGGGCGACGCCTGCGCAGCAAAATCTTGATTGCCGACGCCCACCATACGATGAGCGATGTCTGGATCACAATCACAGTTATGGGAGGCTTGGTTGGGGTTTGGCTCGGGTGGCACTGGCTGGATATTGTGCTGGCGTTTCCAGTTGCGCTTTTGGTGTTCAAAAGCGGCTGGCAAGTTTTGCGCGAAAATCTACCCTGGCTAGTGGACGAAATGGCGATCGCGCCCGAAGCCATTCACGCAACCGTGATGCAGGTACCCGGCGTACTCAACTGTCACGAAATTGCGTCACGAGGTTTGCTGGGTCGGCAAGTATTTATCGACATGCACCTTATTGTTGAGCCCAGTGATGTCGAGAAAGCTCACGCGATTACCGAGCATGTCGAAAAAGTCCTCAATGAAAAGTACGGTCCTGCCCGCACCACAATTCATATCGAACCGAAGGGGTATCAGTCGCCGAAGATTAGTTATTAGCAGAAGAGTTCTTGGGTCTTGAGTCTTGGGTCTGAGTCTTAATGGGTGGTGATTATACGGGCCAAATGCCTCCCCCTATTTCCCTATTCCCCTATTCCCTTTAACCCACTACCCAACATCTGTTCCCTCTTCCCTACGAATCCGAAGCCCCCAGCCGATCGCGCCACTCAGCATCCAACTTTTCTCGCTGCTCAAACTCTTGCTCCGTCAGGTCTTTTTCGGTGGTGTAGGCCAGGTTTTCGCGAGAAACGACAGTCTGGGCAGCGAATTGCTGAGCAAAGGCAATCTTTTCTTGGATTTCTGGATTCGCGGCATTTAGAGCGATCGCCCGTTCTTGACGAGACTCATTGCGACGTTCAATCTGACGATTTTTACGCTGAACCCAGAAGAATCGAATTGCGGGAATACTCAGAAACGCTGTGCCGTAGGCCAGTAGCAACCAGTAGATACCGTCTACAAAGGCTACGAATCCCCCCAGTTGCTGGACGAGCGCCTGGTCTTGAAGCATGCTTCCCAGAATCAAAGCCGCCACAAAGTTGACGATGCCCAATCCTGCAGCCATCGTCAACTGCCCACCTTTGGCCCGACTGAATGGTTGGGGGCTCTCTTTTAAGTAGGCAGCCACTGAGGCTTTGTCGCGATCGCGGGCCGATACCTGTAGCTCAGGGAAGTGATAGATGATGTCGCCCTTGGGACTCACCTCAGGTACGCCGTTGAAGCGGGTCAGCACGGGCAGAATGTAATCTTCATCCTCTTTGGCCCAGCCTTTGCCAACATCATCGAGGTAGGGTACCACCTGTTCGGCGGCGATCGCACCCCCATTGTTTTGCACTACTGTGCCGATTGATTGCCAGCGACGCTCCTCTAGGTCAGCGTTGGGGTCGCCGTCACCAAAGAGAAAAGAGAAAACAGCCTCCAGAAAGTTCATGTCGTTGTCACTAGAACCGCTTTTCCCCGATCGACGCTGCGATCGCCCAGAGGATCGGCTCGTGTTTTGCCAGTCGTAGCCACGTCGGTAGCGACCGCCGTACCCATAGTCATAGCGGAAGAACCAGAAGAGATCGCCAATCCAAAATCGGGGAATAAAGATGAAGCCCCCGCCCCCGCCCCCCGAGTCGCCCCGGTCGTCCCGTTGCTGTGAGGCCGATGCCGCAATAATGAGGATGGCGATCGCCGCAACGATTACCAAAATTGACACCACCAGCAAAACACCGAAGGAAATGCGAATCAGATAGAACAGAACGCCCCAAATTCGCGACCAGAGTTCCTGTAATCGAATCTGCAAGTATTTGTTGCGAAGAATGGAGCGAAAATTTTTAGGGAACTCGTAGGCAATTTCTCCCGCATCAGAGACCTGTAGGTGAGCTTGGGTATCCGCTGCCAGCGCAATTAACCCCTGCTGAGCCACATTCAAATCGAGCCCTGCCCGCGTTGCCAGGTCCCCCACAGTAACTCGATAATCCAGGGACTCAACAGCCTTCATCACAGCAGCATTTTGGCTCATATCCGCTCCTTAGCTGGTCTGTCATCAAACACAATCTAGCGATCACTTTAATGCTGCGGCACGTCATCTTTACAGCTATCGCTGCAAAATGAATGATCGCTTGTCATCGCGCGCATTAGGGAATCTCTTCCAGTATAGAAACTCACCTCCGTTGCCGACTGAATCTTGTCCGACTTCTTCAGTTGGGTTTTCCGAACATGCCAAAAATCCCTCACCAACTCCCGTGCGAAAAAGGCTCGCCAGATACAATAGGGAAACGTGTTTGTTTTAGCAGTGGGAAATTTATGTCCGTTCTGGCCGCGATCGCTGTCATTGCCCTTCTCATTTTCGTCCATGAAGCGGGTCACTTCCTGGCAGCTCGTCTGCAAGGAATCCATGTCAACCGGTTCTCGATTGGCTTTGGTCCTATCCTCTGGAAATATCAGGGACCGCAGACTGAGTATGCGCTGCGGGCTATTCCCTTGGGGGGATTCGTAGGGTTTCCTGATGATGATCCGGAGAGTGAGATTCCGCCCAAAGACCCTGACCTGCTGAAGAATCGTCCTGTCCTGGACCGGGCGATCGTCATTAGTGCCGGTGTCGCAGCCAATCTCTTGTTCGCTTACTTAGTCTTCGTTGCTGAGTTTGCTTCGGTGGGGATTCCTGAAAAGCTGGTGGTTGAGCCCGGTGTTTTTGTCCCTGAACTGCGTACCGAAACCTCCACTGCAGCAGAAGCGGGCGGCATTCGTGCAGGCGACCTTATTCTTGGAGCTAACGGCATTGAGTTTGATGCTAAAGAACTGAACGTCGATTTCCTGGGACGAAGCCTGGAAAAAAGCAGTTCCGACACATTAATTGAGTTAATTCGAGACAATGCGGGGCAACCGATTGAGCTAACCGTCAAACGCCAAGATGAGATTCTTGACCTGACGGTTGTTCCAGAAGTACAAGACAACGTGCCTGTTATTGGTGTCAGCCTTTCTAGCGCGGGCGCAGTGGAATACCGACACACTGGCAATGTTTTGGAGCTGCTGTCTTTATCAGCCCAAAAGTTTCAAATCATCCTGCTGCAGACAGTGCAAGGCTTTGCCATGTTGATTACTAACTTCTCGCAGATGGCAGGGCAGGTGGCTGGCCCCTTGCTCCACAATCCTCACG
>JBCBJE010000446.1:0-5098 GCA_038523735.1 Cyanobacteria bacterium J06626_18
CCAAAAACCAGTCATTCAACTCGATTATGGTCTGGAGTAGCGCTCTTTTCCCTTCTGATAGTCGTCTTGATCTACCCTCTGCTAAGAAAATCTGAAACAAAGCAACCTGTCGTGGTTTCCTCTCTGCCTGCTGCCACTTCGCGCCAGACATCACTGCTCACTAATCCTGACATTTCGCCACCAACACCGACCGAAAGACTTGCTCGACCGGTATCTTCTACAGATAAATCACTGTCGGATAGAGCCTTGTTTGACAATGGCATCGAGCATGGTAAAAGTGGGCGCTGGCTCCCGATGCTTAGGGAATTTTGCCGTGTGCCGATGGATTCCAGCTATTTCCCTTTGGTCGAGACACAGCTGAATCAATGGTCAGGACTATTTGAGGAAGATATTCAAGTCGCTTTGGATACTTTTCTAGAAGAGGAAAAAGGCTCCTGTTCGGTAGCCGAGGCGATTTTTTAGTTTCATTCACGCTACAAGTACAGAATGATCTTGTCTTGAATCACGGTTGGAATTGATTAAGCGGGATTGGTTTAGTCATGCTGAACGTATTAGCCCGACGTACCATAACGCTAAAATTTTAATTCCAGATACCCCCCGGATGCGGATGAAAACCAACGCGGCTAGACTCCTCGACCAGCAAAAAATTCAGTACGAATTGCTGACATACGAAGTTGATCCCAACGATTTGGCAGCTGAGCGAGTCGCTGAGAAACTTGGTTTGCCCTACGAACAGGTGTTCAAAACTCTGGTGGCACGGGGCGATCGCACTGGTGTCTGCTTAGCGGTTATTCCAGCACCAACTCGCCTCGACCTCAAGTCACTCGCCAAACTCTCGGGAAATCGCAAGATTGAAACTGTCCCGCTTAAGGAAGTGCAAGCACTGACAGGCTACATTCGAGGCGGCGTCACTGCGTTGGGCTGTAAGAAACCGTATCCGGTCTACCTCGATAACTCCGCATCTCAATTTGACCAAATTGCCATTTCGGCAGGCAAGCGGGGGCACATGCTGTGGATGTCGCCAACGGATTATGAAAATGCAGTGCAAGGGACGGTGGGGGCGATCGCAATCAAGACTTAGAAGGGCGTTGGAGTTCGGAATTCGGAGTTCGGAGGAAGCGTTTTGAGTTGATTCTTGGTCCTTGGTTGGTCCTTGGTTCTTGGTTAGGCGTTAGTGGTTATTAGCTGGTAATTGGTGGTATTGGGGCGAGGCATTTGGAGCGTAGAGTCTCGATGGATAGTTAAGGATACGGGCCAAATGCCTCACCCTTACAAATTTTCCTCCCCTCTCTCTCCCGATCCTAATCTCCCTTTGCTCCCTTTTACCCTTACCCTTTATTCCCTAGTACCCACTACCCACTACCCTCCACCCTCTACCCCATCACTCCCGCCTGTTCCCTAGCATCTGATTCACTTGCTGATAAAGGGACTCCACGCTCGAATTATTATCGAGTACTTTATCGGCACGTTTTGCTTTCTCTGCGAGAGACCATTGGTTGCGAATGCGGGCTTGAGCGGCTTCTTGGGACAAAGCATTGCGGACCATGAGGCGAGTGAGCTGCGTTGCTTCCGAGCACGTTACGACCCAAATCTCAGTCACCTGATCCGCTAGGTTGGCCTCAAATAGGAGCGGAATTGCCTGTACTACAGTAGGAGCCTCGGTCAACTTCGCCATTTCCTGGGCAAATCGCTGCCGCACAAAAGGATGAATCTGCTGCTCAATCCATTTTTTTTCTTGGGGATCGTTGAAAACAATGTGCCCAAGCTGTTGGCGATGGAGAGTGCTGTCAGCATTCAAGATAGCTGCTCCATAACGCTGGACGATCGCCCGTAAAATTGCCGACCCTGGTTCTACAGCCTGCCGGGCAAATACGTCGGCATCCAAAACTGGCAGTCCGTGCTGGGTTTCCAGATAGTGAGAAACGGTGGTCTTGCCCGTGGCGATGCCGCCCGTGATTCCTATGATGCGCTGGCCCATCGTACGATCGCCTGTGTGAGTCCATCTAAGGTATATTCCTGGGCCTCGACATCTACCCGCTGTAGCAGTTCGTGGCAAGTGGCTGAGGTTTTTGGCCCAATGGAAGCAATCAACACCGCCTGCAGATACGTCAGCCAGTCGTCTCCCAGTCCTTGATGCATCAATTGACAGAAGTGACGTACGGTCTTGGAGCTGGCAAATGTGACAACATCTACAGTCCGTTCTCGGAGAGCTGCGATCGCATATTTGTCTGGCTTCAAGGGACATCCCGACTCGTAGGCGGGGACTTCTGTTACAAGGGCTCCGGCTACCGTCATTTCTTTCACCAGCACATCCCGGCCACCACTTTCCACACGAGGGAAGAGCAGCTTGAGCCCGTCAACCAGTTCAGGAAAGGCTGCGACCAGAGAATCAGCCACAAAATTGGGCGGCACAAAGTCTGATGTTAGCCCTTGTTGCTCCAGCACACGAGCCGTTTTTTTACCCACAACCGCTAGCTTTACGGTCTCTAGATCAGCGAGTGTACCTACTTTTTCCAGGCGATCCATGAAGTAGGTAACTGCATTCGCTGAGGTCAAGAGCAACCAGTCATAGGTGGACAGGTGTGCGATCGCGCTGTCTAGAGGTTCCCAACTTAAAGGAGGGCGAATTTCCAGCGCCGGCATCTCAAGCACCAGAAACCCCTCATCCAACAGAAGATCTGTGAACAAACTGGATTGTCCAGCCGAGCGCGTTACGAGGACTGTTTTACGGGAAGAAGATTTAGACATGGGCAAGCTTCTAGGAGCTATACCTAGTGTACGTTCCTGTTCTCCCCCGTCTTACTGAAGAACGCACAAATTTCTGAACTTACAGAACCTGAGCCACTTTTGAATGGAGCTTACTGGAGCAGCGCTACTTTCTAACTCTTTGCCGAGCCACCCATTCTGAATGTCTTTGGATATTGGGATCGGATTTAATTTTGGCAAAAGTGAAGAACTCTTTGGCCAGGGTCATTTCGTCGTAGTGATCATGAATACCGTTGTGACAGAGTCGACAAACAAATACCCCTTGGTTGAGTTCATGCTTAGAGTAGGTTTTCTTGAAACGAGTTCGGCGATGCAGTTTTTTGGGGATCAAATGATGGAAGGTTAGATCAACCCGCCTCTCACACAAAGGACATTCACCAAATCTCTCAATTGCCACGATTTTTCATCGGTTGCAGTCTTTTAGTAATTTAACGTTGATCCCCATCAATAGGCCAGTAGGGGCGCACGGCTGTGCGCCTACGACGTCGGCACAGCGTACGGCTATGCGCCCCTACGTCGGGACAAAACATCACCAGGCATCTTTGTCTTATGACGCAGCGCTGACGGCGAAATTAGCAAAGTCGGCATGCACATCGCGGGGTGTGGCCCACGAAGGATCGCCTCCACCGAAGAAGGTAGAAAAGAAAACGCCATCTATCTTCAGCGAATCTACTGTGCGGAACTTCAAGTCGCGTTGATCAATGACCAGTTCGTCATTTACCCAAAGGCGAATTTCCCCATCGGAGCGTTTAGGATGGTTGAGCTTTACCTCCTGCTCGACCCGGGTCCAATCACCCGGTTCAAACTGCCAGGCTCCGCGCTCAATCGAAGTGCCGTAGTTTTCGCTGGTGGGTAAGTAGGCATACACTTCGCCATCACCGTCCCCCCGCCACATAAGTCGAGTCGAAAAGCCATCTGTACCATCGGGGATATTGCCACCACTGTTACCTTCGCCACCGAATAAACCAGGCAGCTTACCTCCTTTGACAAAATCAAAGTTTTCCGAGAAGCGGACGTCATAGCTCAACCGCAGTTCATCCTGGGGGTCCAAGTCCAAGTCGGCGTAAAACTGGCCTCCACCTAGGACACCTCCTTTCCTCCGAGAAATCGAGGGGCTCCCGGAACCAGCAGGATAGGAAACCCTAAGTGCCTGTCCAGATTTCCCCTGCGAACTGGGAACGATCTCCATGGTGTCGGATAATCCCCAGGATTTCCCATCACGGACACCCCAATCGTTCATCCAGTCAGAACTGGAAAATGAGTCACTCCAAAGCGTCGTTCCCTCAACCGGGGCCTCATTCGTCCCGGCAGCGTCAATCGTGGAGGAATCGTCAGAATCAGTGCTAGGGCTGATTGGCTTTTGAGGCAATACGGGCTCAGAACTGTCAGGCAAAGGACTTTTATCTTCAGGTGTCTGATCGTCTGCGATCGCTAGGGTGTCATTTCCCTGCGACGGGCCTGATTTAGCAAAGATAAAATCGTCAACATTGAGCTGAGCCATGCGAACCCCCTTGAAGCGGGCCAAGCGCTTGCCATCGTCGGCGTGACCAGGGCGATTGATCTGAAGAATCGTATCTTTGCGTCCCTTGGCAACAATTTCGACGTCATCAAAGGTCAAGTTTTGGAGCTGAATCTTATCGGTTCCAACTTCAAAGTCCTTGATTTTGTCGTATCCGTTGTTGGCAGCCAGTACGACGACATCTGATCCTTCACCTAAGTAAACTGAATCATCGCCTGCACCGCTGTCAATCAGATCATTGCCGTCGCCCCCTCTCAGGGTGTCTTTCCCTGCACCACCGACGAGGGTGTCGTTGCCTTCATCGCCATGCAGGAGATCTCTACCGTATCCCCCCGACAGCCAGTCGTCATCGTCGCCCCCAAATAATTTGTCCTTGTCCTCGCCGCCTGATAGTTTGTCCTCGCCATCACCACCAAGCAGCTTATCTTTATCGATACCTCCTTCTAGAACGTCCATGCCATCAAGCCCTCGGAGTTGGTCCTTACCTGCCAATCCAGAGAGGTGATCGTTTAAGTCTGTTCCAATTAGTTTGTTGTTGTTAGAATTTCCAGCTAGGGCAGCGCCATCAAAAACAGGGCTGAAAGTTTCAAGTGACATGTGTTGAGCCTTTCAAAATGCATCACGCGAATTGGCAATGCCCCTGTGCGCCAATGACGCCCTTTATGAAATTGAGTTCCTTTTCATGAATAGGAATACGCTTTCCGTATTGGTAGTCCTTAAGTGGTAAGGATAAAACACCTGACTTCCAACTAATAGGCGATGTAGCCCTGGGCCAAGCTGGTGTAAATCTGGAGCTTAAATTGATACGCCTCC
>JBCBJE010000447.1:0-5083 GCA_038523735.1 Cyanobacteria bacterium J06626_18
CATGTCCATGATTTTTATTACCCACGACTTGGGCATCATTGCCGAAATTGCGGACCAAGTCGCCGTCATGTACCAGGGGCAAATCGTTGAATCCGGCCCTGTGTGGGAGATTTTTGCTAATCCACAGCACCCCTACACCAAGGGACTGCTGGCCTGCCGTCCGATGCCGAACCAACGTCTGCGTCAGCTACCAACGGTGTCTGACTTCATGGCGGTATCCGTCAACGCCCAAGGCGAGACGGTTATCAGCGAGAAGCGGGATGCAGAGCAATCGTCCAATGGTGCTAGCTCTGCCATCCCCAAACAAATCACCCCGGAAGAAGCGGCAGCTCGCCTCCAGCGCTTAGAGAAAAATGGTCCCCTCTTGCGGGCTGAGAATTTGGAGGTGGGGTACCCAATCAGAGGCGTGTTTGGCTACAACAAGCGCTATGCCATGGCAGTCAGCGGCGTGTCTTTCGAGGTGTTTCAGGGCGAAACCTTCGGCCTTGTGGGTGAGTCAGGCTGCGGTAAAACAACGCTGGGGCGGGCTTTGCTACGTTTAGTGCCGGCCTTAGCCGGTCATGTCTGGTTCAACGGGCAGGATGTGCGGGCGCTGAAAGGCAAAGCGCTGCGGAAACTGCGGCGCGACATGCAGATCATCTTTCAAGATCCGTTTAGCTCTCTCGATCCGCGGATGAGTATTGGGGCCGCGATCGCCGAACCGTTGAAAATTCACAAAGTAGCCCGCAGCAAACGGAATCAGCAAGAGCGCGTCGCCTACCTGCTAGAACGGGTAGGCATTGATCCGGGCTGCATTCGCCGCTTCCCCCATGAATTTTCGGGCGGTCAACGACAGCGTATCTGTATTGCTCGGGCTCTGGCGCTCAATCCTCAGTTCATCATTTGCGACGAATCAGTTTCAGCTCTGGATGTCTCGGTACAAGCTCAGGTGTTGAACCTACTCAAAGAGCTGCAGGCGGAGTTCAACCTGACTTACATCTTCATCTCTCACGACCTGGCAGTGGTGAAATTCATGAGCGATCGCATCATGGTGATGAATAAGGGCAGAGTCGAGGAAATCGGCTCGGCTGACCAAATCTACTACGACCCCCAAACGGAGTACACGCAAAAACTAATCAGCGCCATTCCCATCGGCAGCCTCGAACGCATTCGAGAACTGCAGGCAACCCGCAGCGTCGTTGCCGGTTAGGCTAGGCGACTCTCCTTATAAGCGTCTTGGTAGCGCGATATCATCATAGGTGCGTGAGTTGTTCAGAACCCAGGGTTCTAGTTTGGGACCACCAGCAGGTTCTTACTTTTTACAAGAACCCTGGGTTCTGGGGCACGTATCCTAAGAGCTACCCAGGCAAACAAATCAAGGGAGTCGATCCATGGAAATACAGCGAGTTTCGTCAGGTAGTACGTGGGAAGCAAAGGTAGGGTACTGTCGGGCGGTGAAAGTCGGGTCGCAGATTTTCGTGTCGGGCACAGCTCCCTCTGATGGACAAGGCGGGACCTATGCTCCTGGTGATGCCTACGCTCAAACCAAGCGCTGTTTTGAAATCATCCAGGCAGCCCTGCAAGAACTGGGCGCGGATCTGTCTGATATTGTGCGAACGCGCCTCTACATCACCGATTTTGCCTACTGGGAAGAGTTTGCCCGCGCTCACCAAGAGCTGTTTGGCGAACATCCTCCCGCTAGTGCCATGTTGGGAATTCAGGGCTTGGTCAATCCCGACATGTTGGTGGAAGTAGAGGCGGATGCGATCGTGATGGAATAGAGCCGCGATTAATCGCGGCTCTATTCCATCACCAGAACCACCTTCCCCATACCCTCACCCTTCTCAATCCACTGGTGAGCAGCGGCAGCTTGGTTGAGGGGAAAGGTTTTATCGACGTGGATGTGGAGCTGTCCGGTTTCCAGCCAGCGAGCACAGCTTTCCAGGATTTTGGTTTGGTGGCGGCGGGCATCCTGAAGTTTCTGCAGTTGGGGGGTGAGCATCAGTTCAAAACTGACGCGGAGGTTGCGATCTCGTGCCGTTTTCCACTCAGTCCCCTCTGCAGGGGCTAGCAGCGATACAACATCCCCCCCGAATTTAGTTGCTTTGAAGCTCTGAGCCAGCAGCGGTCCACCCACTGTGTCGAAGGCAATGTCGACCCCTTTGCCATCCGTCCAAGCCATCACCGCTTCGACAAAATCAATGCGAGGGTAGTAGATGCAGTGGTCGGCTCCGTAGTGGGTGACAAAACGGGCCTTTTCTTCCGAACTAACCGTAGTTGCGATGTGGGCTTCCCGCAGGTGAGCCAGTTGGACAGCGACGTGGCCTACGCCGCCGGCGCCGCCGTGGATTAAAATGCGCTGGTTGGCGGTAAGGCGAGCGCGATCGTAGAGGGCTTCCCAAGCCGTGAGTAGAACTAAGGGAGCTGCTGCCGCTTCCACAAAAGAAATGCGGGCTGGTTTGAGCACGGCATCCTGTTCATCCACGATCGCGTACTCGGCATAATTACCGCGATCGCCGCCCAGACCGCCGCTGCAGAAAAAGACTTCATCGCCAGGGCTGAACCGGCGCACAGCAGGACCGACCGTTTCCACAATACCTGCCCCATCACAACCGAGTATCGTCAAGGCTGCATCCGGAGTAAATGAACCGCGACGACGAATTTTAGTATCGATGGGATTTACCCCAGCGGCCTTGAGCCGGACGCGCATTTCCGTATCGTGCTGCAGGCTAGGGAGCGATAACTCTGCCACCTTAAGGACGTCAGATGTGCCGGGTTGATGAAAGATAACGGCTTTCATAGTAATTGTGGAAGTATCTAAAACCAGCGTAGTTAACGACATATTCTAAAGAACCCTTTGTAAGTAGATGGTTCTTCAGAGCAGGATCGCTATGATCAGGAATAGCGAGATTGAGGGTTGTAAGGAGATAACAGGTTCAGCGATCGCGGCTTTGATTTCATCCGCATGAAGGAATAACAACCATGGGCAAGCGATACTCACTACTTTGGATTGGCACGCTATGTTTGCTGGCTGCCTGCGGCTCCAATGCGCCTCCTTCGGAGGAACTCTCGCAAGACCAGACATCGGCGATTCCGGGTGAAACGTTGCCTAGCAGTGTTTCCGAGTCATCGTCGACAGCCTCATCTGCGACAGCACGATCAACAGCTCCAGACTCTGAAGCAACGACTCAAGCCGCTCCCGAATCGTCAGCTCAACCCGCTACTGAATCAGCCCCATCAACAGCCTCAGAACCGCAGGCTGCAACATCTCAGGTACCCACAGAGCCAGCAACAACTGCACCAGAAGCTGTATCCTCTCAGGACAATGCAAATACAGCAAGCCTGCAAGATACGACGGTGGTTCCGGGCGAACGGGTCGGCCCTGTAACGCTGGCGACCACGCGGGAAGACTTGGCCGCAATCTATGGCGAGGATGCGTTGGAAGATACCGAGATTCCAGTTGGGGAAGGGTTTACGGAACCGGGCACCACAGTCAACGCTGGATCGGCGCAGGCATTTTCTATTCTTTGGACAGATGCGACCCAGACCCAGCCCGCTACGATCAGGGACTTTGGCCCTGCGTGGCAAACACCAGAAGGTCTGAAATTAGGCACGTCCTTTTCTGAACTGAAAAGCACCGCAGGAAATTTCAGCCTCTTTGGTTTAGGTTGGGACTATGGCGGCACGGTGATCCTAGAAGAGTCCAATTTGGCAAATTATGACGGCCTGCTACTGCTGCGATTACGGCCTGATTCAGAGGCCATTAAGCAGTTTCCTGATGCCTATCAGGCCGTCAGTGGGGATAAACTCTTATCCTCTGAGGATCCCAATTTCTCGTCTTTGAGCCTATCGGTCGATGAGATGATTGTGTACCTGACGCCGCTTGTTCAATAAATTAGTTGAGACGCGATTAATTGCGTCGCTGGTATCGAACGATGTCTAAACCACGTAAAATTGCTGCTGGTTTGCCGCCTGGTCTCATTGTGAGGCTGGGCAAAACGGTTTGGCAGACGCTATGGCAAACCATGATGGCGCGTCTGGCACCTACCGATAAAACGGGTGCCTACACACGCCCCCTGAGCGAATTTCGGCAAATGGTTGAGGCTGAGGGCAACTACACACCAGAATCAGGACGCTATCGCCTAATTGCGGGTGCAGGATGTCCGTGGGCGCATCGCACTCTGGTGGTGAGGGCGTTGAAAGGGCTAGAGGCGGCTATTCCGGTGTGGTATGTGGCGCCGTCACCCAATGAGGGACGGTGGCTGTTCGCGGACGAAAGCTTGGAGTGGCGATCGCTGCCCGAACTCTACCAAACTGCACAATCCGGCTATTCAGGACGTAGCACCGTTCCTGTACTGTGGGATACTCACACGCGCACCATTGTAAACAACGAAAGCGCTGACCTAATCAAAATTCTGAATTCAGCCTTTAACGCCGACGCAACTTGCCCCGACTTGGATTTGTATCCGGAAGATTGGCGATCGCTCATTAATGAGTGGAATGAGCGCATCTACCACGCCGTCAACAATGGCGTCTATCGCTGTGGATTTGCGCGTACTCAGGCCGCGTATGAAGATGCCTGTACGCTGTTGTTCGAAACCCTGGACGCGATTGACCAGCAGCTCGCAACCCAGCGCTATCTCTGCGGCGATCAGCTGACTTTAGCGGATGTGCGGCTGTTCACGACCCTCTTCCGGTTTGATGTGGTTTATTACGGGTTGTTTAAGTGCGATCGTCGCTGCATTCGTGATTACGAATATCTGTGGCCGTATGCCCGCGATATCTACCAACAGCCGCGTGTTGCAGCCACCTGCGATCTAGACACCATCCGCCGTGAGTACTACGGCAATCTCTTCCCGCTGAATCCTGGCGGCATCGTTCCGCTTGGGCCTAATCCTACAATTTGGAGTACCCCTCATCATCGAGGGCAGACCTCTGGACAAGCTTTGCCATCAATCTAGGGGCGGTTCCCCCTGCGCAGCACGGAAGATTCATCTTCTACAACCAGACGGGCCCATAAAAGGAAAAAAGGAGAGCCGCAAGCGGCTCTCCCTACCATCAGGGTGCATCTACATAACACAGTATTGCATAGATGTGAGGAGGG
>JBCBJE010000448.1:0-5080 GCA_038523735.1 Cyanobacteria bacterium J06626_18
CTGCGTAGCGCCAACGTTAATAGTGAACTCGCAGTCGGCACAGGCAGCTGCCAACAGTTGGCGTTCCTGCGGTTGGGGCTGCACATTTAAGTCGGTTAGAGAAGCTGCCGTGATGTGGCTGATGTTGAAGCGCTGGGTCAGATATTGCTCCCCATCATGCAAGGCGGCGAGGGGAATGTAGCGCAAGGCACCATCGGGAGCGTAGATGAGGGCTTCGATGCCAGCCTGCTCAAGCTGAGCCGACATTGGCGCAATCAGCCAGTCATACAGCTCCTGAGCGAGGGGCTCGATTTGGCTGGAGGGCGTCTTTAGCGCCTGCCCAAAGTTGACGATCGCCTGATTCAAATCCTGTGAAGAAACCGCGACTGGATACCGCAGGGGAGGCCCCTCGGGCAGCACCAGCACCAGTTCCAGCCGATCTTCCAGAATCAATGGATAAAAGGCGGCAGTTTTTTGTGGCAACGAGCGTAGGTTGTTGGCAAGGTCGGGGAAATTCTCAGGCTCCAGGTTTTGGCCGCGGCTGTTGGTACGGATTTGGTCCACCGCTGCGACAACGGTGGGATCATCTAGAAAGTCATAGAACCACCCTTCTGCTTGGTCGCGCACAGACCGCAATTCAGCTAGGCGTTGTTTTTCCTGATCGGTTAGCGTATCAGGCGATTTAGCCTCTAGGGCTTGCAGTTCGACTGTCTGCTCAAGCACCTGTTGGTACAGGGCCAGTAGATCGGTTTCAACCTGCCAGAAATCGACGCCGCTAGCGGTTTCCGCACTGCGTTGAACGTCTTGGAAATACTCGTCGAGCTCTTGGATTTTGAGTAGATCCAACACGCGCTGGGCTTCCAGGACACGGTTTTGGGAAAGCAGCAGGTCGGCCAAGGTGCGGTAGGTATCGGCAATTGAGTCGGTGTAGGAGGCTTGTAGGTCCGTATCGAGCGATCGCAAATCACCCCGGATCGACTCATACAGATTCACGGACTGCTTCAGGAGGGCAATAGCGAGTTCAGGCTGCGATTGTGCCGCTAGCAGCTGACCCATTTCGCTCAGAGTCGCGGCTTCATTGGGGCGATCGCCCAGTTTCTGATGCAGGGCCAGCGCCTCCTGCAATAAATCGAAAGCCTCTTGAGGAGTCCCTTTTGCATGCCGCACCAAGGCCAGCCCGGCTAGCGTGACACCTTCATTAGCCTGAGCACCAATTGATCTTTGGATTGTCAGCGATTCCTCAAGCGTGCTTTCTGCTGCTGCCAGATCGCCCAGTTTTCTCTGAGCCAGCCCCCTATCGATGAGGGTTAAATGTTCCCCAACCACACTGCCGCTGTCGCGATAGATAGCCAATGCCTGCTCGTAAAAGGCAAGTGCCTCGGTCGGCTGCTCCTGTCTGTCCGCGACATTGCCCAAGAAGCGCAAAGCATTGGCCTCACCGACGACACTGCCAATCTTGCGAAAGAGCACTAATCCTTCCTGGTAAAACTGGCTCGCCTGCTCATACTGGCCTAATTGCAGGTACGTTTTGCCCAGTTCCAGTAGGGCGTATGCCTCATCATCCTGGTCTTTCAGGTCGCGGGCTAGGGCCAGAGCCTCTTCATGAATTGCTAGCGCATCGGCAAAGTCACCTTGGGCTTGATAGACATTGCCCAGCTGCCCTAACACGACCCTCTCTCCAAGGCGCGCTCCAATATCGCGGTAGATGTCCAGAGATTGCTCGGCATAGTCTAGAGCTTGCGGATAATTGCCCCGCTTGGAGGCGAGATCACTTAGATGACTCAGCTGCACAGCTTGAGTCGGTAACAGCCCCAACTCCTGAGACAGGCTCAGCGAGGCATCGTAATGCGTTTGGGCAGCATCATATTGCCCCTGTTCGGCATAGACGCTGCCAATGTTGCCCCGGAGTGCAGTTTCGGGCGGCTTCAACCCAATCGCTTGCGTCAACGCCAGCGCTTCTTGGTACACCATGAGGGACTGATCATAGCGTCCTTGCCAGCTGTAGGCGGTGCCAATGCTATTCAAGCTGTGGGCCAAGCCTGAGCGATCGCCAATGTCCCGACGAATAGCAATGGCCTCCTGATATATCGCTAGGGCGGTATCGTACTCGCCTATTTGGAGATACGTGTTGCCCAGGTTATTCAAGGTCGTGGCCCGATCAGCGAGAGTTCCCCAAGTTTTGACAACGTCGAGGGATTGCTCATACAGGGCGATCGCCTCTCGGTAACGCCCCTGATCCTCATACACAATGGCCATATTATTCAGCTGCTTTTGCTCCGTATCCCAGGTTGATTCGATACAGAGCTGTCGGGTTCGTTCGGCGCTTTCTTCCTCCAGCAGCTCGTCAAAGGTCTCCAAGGCAACACCATAAGCATCCGCTGCAGGTGTTGAGTCTGCCGATGCGCCACTGGCATCTCTGATTTGGAGGTCCGCTAGATAGCAATACTCATCCAGCTTGTCCAAACCGTCGGGCGCTTCCAATTGGGCGCGAATTGCTCGCGCACTGGACAGATTCTGGTTGAAATTCTCCAGAGCTGCATTGTAATTGCCCTGAAATGTGTAAATCACCCCCAGATTATTCAGAGCGCTTTCCACATTCGCCAAGCGTCCCTGTTCTTTAGCCAGTACATACACCTGCTCATAGGCAGCAATGGCTTCAGGATACCGACCCAAATCATCGTAAATGTTGGCACGGCTGAGGGTGGACGAAAACCACAGTTCCGTGTCGTTAGTTTCGGTAGCAATGTCAGCAATACGGGCCTCGATAGCGAGCGCCTCCGGATACTGACTGAGCTCAACATGGCTACCCGAAATTGCCCCTAGGGTAATCGCAATTAATTGTGGGTCTTCGAGGCGTTCAGCAGCGGCTAACGTCTCTTGAAACAGTTCTAGGGCTTTGACTGAGTCTTCCTGCTCGTCGTATAGAAATGCCAAGTTACCAAACGACAGCCAGAGTTTTTCGAGGCCAGCCTGAATCCAGTACTGCTGCTCTGCTTCAGTGTCAATGATGCTGTCATCTGGCAAAGCATCAGCATGAGGAAACGCGCTCCGGTCTTCGAGAGGTTGTTCAGCTAGGGCAAGAGATTGTTCAGCGTAGGCAAGGGATTGTTCGGCATAGGCCAATGCCCGCTCATAATTAGCGGTCTCCTCGGCTGCTTCACTCACATCAGAATACAGGTCTTGCAGCGTATGTAGAGCTACGAGAACACGTTCGCGGGAGGGAATTTGCTGGGCTACTTCCAACGCGACTTGGGCCGGAGCAGTGCCTGCTTCGTATTGGCCGAGTATGCTGTGCGATAGCGCCTGACTAGTGTATGACAGGGACATGTTGTAACGCAGTTGCGCGGGCCAGGCTGGATTGCCAGATGCAAGAGCATAGGGCAGCCCAGCTTCAAACCAGGGCACTGCCGCTTGAAACGCAGTCAAACTCTCTTCAAACAAGCCACCGGCGCGATAAATGACGCCCTGGAAGTCATGGGATTGCCCAGTCGCAATGTGAGCCGTATTGGCAATTTCGTAGGTTTCTTGAGTGAGGGCTTCATCTGAGAGAGTTGTTACTAACTCCAAGGCGTCTAACGCCGGTTGCACGCCCTCGGTTGCAAACGTGATTGCAGATTCGATCTCGCGATAGGCTGCTCTAGCATCGCCGTTGGTTAGGGACTGATCCGCTGCATCATAGAAGGTATATGCAATGCTGACAGAGGCGGAAGAGATTTCATTAAGAGCTCTGACCGTGAGTGTTGTTTCGTCTAGCGACTGGGCAACCTGAAGGGCCTCTTGGTAAGTGTCGAGGGCTTGCTGATAGGTGGTGACGGCAGCTTTATAGCTCCTGTTGTCAAAGTCACTGAAAGCTTGAGACGAATAGACATCTCCCAGTCCTAGCAGGACTTCAAATTGAAAAGCGGGTTGCTCAGCTGCGGCTAAGCGGTCAGCTGCCTGCCGATAACTCATCGCGCCGCCAGACAAGTCACCCTGCCCTACCAAAACCAGCCCTTGAAAGAAGTGGGCTAACCCCTCGGCATTAGGATTATTCCTGGCTGCCCCTAATGCGATCGCCTGTTCAAGGGTATTCGATGCTGCTTTGGGCGATCCTAGCTCCAATTGAGCCCATCCCTTAATCGCCAAAATGAAGGGCTCGTAATTGTCGCGATAGCGCGATTCTTCTGTAGACGCGGGCTCCCCTGCCAAGAGCATTTGAGCTTCATTGAGGTGCGCTAAGGCAGTCTCAAACTCTTCTAATTGAGAATAGTAGTTGCCCAAGTCGGCCCAAAGCAGCCCCTGCTGGATGGGGGAACCAAACTCACTAACCAAGTCTAATGCCTGCTGAATCGTGGCAAACGTTGTCTCATTCGGGACATCTTCAAACGTTGTCGCAGCGAGAACTTGCAGCGCGTATGCTTCGCCTACGGGGTCATCGAGGTCGCGGTAGAGCGTTAGGGCTTGTTGAGCTGATTCAGCCGCCGCCGGTTTGTCGTTTTGGGCCAGTTGGACCACGCCAATCACTCTCCAAGTGGCGGCTTCACTGGCGCGATCGTTTGCTTGCTGGGCTTGCTCAAGGGCTTGTTGCAAGATGTCTGAGGCCGCAGCAATCTGCCCTGAATAGAGTAGGCGTTGACCTTCTTCGCGAAGCGCCGCTGCGGAGTCAGAAGTTTGAGCCAAAGCCGGTAGAACGAAAATCTGAGGTACTGATATCCCCGCAACGGATATTCCCAAAGACAATAGCAAGGAGGATGCGGTCAGGCTGAGGCGGTGGCGTCGGAAACCCATAGACCTGTGACTCAATTCTTTACGACTGAGAACCGAAACAGAACCGATGGCATTATCGGTTTATTTCAGAATGACACTACCCTGATATCTCTGAGGCACTTTGACTCATTCAGTTTTACCAACTTTATTAACTCAGCCAAGTCGATAGCCATCATTATTCGTAGATTGTCACGATGGGCACCCTTCGCTCTGCCCATCTACAGAATGTCGGATATTCATAAAATCTTTCGCGCCCCCGTTTCTCGGTAACGTGAATTCGGGATAAGAAATGAAGGGGCTGAGTAAGCTGAAAGCATTGCAAACCGTTCAGCAGGCCCCTCCTATGGATAGTTTA
>JBCBJE010000449.1:0-5072 GCA_038523735.1 Cyanobacteria bacterium J06626_18
CATTTCTTCCCAATTTGTACAACTGACAAATGCTGCTTTCAACAGCGTTGAGATGAAAATTAGCTGGCCTGAAATTCAAGCTCTCCGAAAGCTGTAGGATTTGTAAAGATGAGTGAATTGGGGACTTCACACAGTGAAAATTTGCTTTGGAATAACAGTGCTAGGATTAAGGGCGACAAAAAGAAGAAAGAAAGTGAAAGGATAAAGAAGTACATGCAGGAAATTGACAAGTCAATATCCTTCGATGGGCGTGATATTCGCCTGAAAGTAGGCTTGCTTGCACCACAAGCTGGGGGTTCTCTACTGATTGAGTCAGGCGAGACTGCCGTCCTAGTGAGCGCAACTCGTTCCACAGCACGAGAAGGGATTGATTTTTTACCGTTGCTAGTTGATTACGAAGAGCGTCTTTATGCTGCCGGACGTATTCCAGGGGGATTTCTCCGTCGTGAAGGTCGCCCCCCTGAGCGAGCAACGCTGGTAAGTCGTTTGATTGACCGCCCCATGCGCCCTCTCTTTCCCTCATGGTTGCGTGATGACATTCAAATCGTAGCAACGACGCTCGCCATGGACGAGCACGTACCCCCAGATGTCTTGGCAGCAACTGGAGCTTCGGTCGCTACATTACTAGCAAAGATTCCATTTAATGGTCCTATGGCAACAGTGCGGGTGGGACTGCTAGGCGATGACTTCATTATTAACCCTACCTATGCCGAAATTGAAAAGGGTGACCTCGACCTGGTTGTAGCGGGTTCTCCCGATGGCGTGATTATGGTGGAGGCGGGGGCCAATCGTCTACCAGAGCAAGATGTCATTGAGGCGATCGATTTTGGCTACGAAGTGGTTCAGGATTTGATCAAAGCCCAAAATGAACTACTGGAGGAGCTTGGTATTGAGCGCGTCATAGCATCGAAACCAGACGTTGACTCGACGCTAGAAGACTACATCGAAAAACAGACGTCCCCAGCAATTAAAGAAGTGCTGACTCAGTTTCATCTCTCGAAGCCGGAACGAGATGAAAAGCTCGATGCGATTAAAGCTGACCTGTCTACCGAAATTGATGCGAAGGCTGAGGATGATCCGATTCGTAAAGCGGTGGAAGAAAATTCCAAGGCTTTAGGTAACACCTATAAGTCAGTGACTAAAAAGCTCATGCGTCAGCAAATCGTTGACGAGGGGGTGCGGGTCGATGGACGCAAGCTGGACGAAGTCCGTCCGCTGAGCTGCCGTGTGGGGCTTTTGCCTGCGCGTGTCCACGGTAGTGGCTTGTTTCAACGGGGGCTAACGCAGGTGCTGTCGATCGCAACCTTAGGGACCCCCGGCGACGCTCAGATGATGGATGACTTGCATCCTGACGAAGAAAAGCGTTACATGCACCACTACAACTTCCCGCCATTCTCAGTTGGGGAAACGCGACCGATGCGATCGCCCGGACGCCGCGAGATTGGCCATGGGGCTTTGGCCGAGCGGGCGCTGGTGCCCGTCATGCCACCCCAGGAAGACTTTCCCTATGTCATTCGGGTGGTGTCAGAAGTGCTGTCCTCTAATGGATCAACTTCGATGGGTTCAGTCTGTGGCTCAACCTTGGCTTTGATGGATTCTGGCGTGCCGATTACGCAGCCTGTCAGTGGTGCGGCGATGGGTCTCATCAAAGAAGGCGATGAAGTTCGTATTTTGACCGATATTCAGGGAATTGAAGATTTCCTGGGCGATATGGACTTCAAGGTGGCCGGAACTGATAGCGGTATCACGGCTCTACAGATGGACATGAAAATTACGGGACTTTCGGTGGAGGTGATTGCCAACGCGATCCGCCAGGCCCGCCCTGCCCGTCTCCATATTTTGGAGGCAATGCTGAAAGCGATTGACAAGCCTCGGGAAGTCCTCTCTCAGTATGCTCCACGCTTGCTGAGTTTTAAGATTGATCCCGATATGATTGGCATGGTGATTGGGCCTGGTGGTAAGAAGATTAAGTCAATTACCGATCAGACCGGTGCCAAGGTGGATATTGCTGACGATGGCACCATCACGGTTTCAGCCCTGGAAAGTCAGAAGGCAGAGCAGGCTAAAGCCATGATCGAGGCGATCGTTCACAAACCTGAAGCAGGTGATGTGTACTACGGCAAGGTTACACGGGTGATTCCCATCGGAGCCTTCGTCGAATTCATGCCGGGTCAGGAGGGCATGATTCACATTTCACAGCTGGCAGATTACCGAGTGAACAAGGTAGAGGATGAGGTTACTGTTGGGGATGATGTTGTAGTCAAAGTTCGCGAAATCGATGGGCGTGGCCGTATTAACCTCACAAGGCTCAACATTCATCCTGACGAAGCCGCAGCGGCACGTGAGAAAGCAGGCGCGGCAAGCTGACTTAAACCTAGCCAGAAGCCAAGGTTCTTGGTGGTGTTCAGAAGCGAGGGTTCTTTCAGTCTAGGAGACTAAGCCTTGGTCCCGACCGAGAACCCTCGCTTCTGTCATTCGTACGTCAATGCCCGAACAGCAAACTGAGGGAGTGCCAGCATCCTGCGCCAGCGCCAGGGTTCTTTGTAAAGGCGGTATAACCATTCCAAATGATTATCGCCCAACCAAGCCGGGGCTCGTTCTTTGATGCCAGCCCAGATGTCAAAACTGCCGCCGACGCCGATCCAAATTGTCTGGGGACAGAGCGATCGCTGCTGAGCAATCCAGAACTCCTGACGAGGGACACCCAGCGCGACCAGAATGACCGTGGGCTGAAGGCGAGTCAAGATTTCCTGCAGTGCCGGTTCGTCTGCCGCTGTGAAATAGCCATTCTGGACACCGGCAATATTCAGGGTAGGGCGACGCTGTTGCCAGTTCTGGGCTGCTTGTTCAGCCACACCAGGGGCTGCTCCTAGAAAGAAAACAGATTGTTCAGGGCTAAGAGTTTCTAAAAGGGATTCTGCCAGTTCAATGCCAGGACATCGTTTGAGATGCTTTCCCTTCGCTCGGAAATACAGAACAATGCCAGCGCCATCAGGAATGGCCAAATCAGCATTACAGAGTATTTGCTTTAGTTCAGGATTCTGGTCGGCTTGCATGGCCATCTCGGCATTTAAGGTGACGACGTGGGTCCCCAGTCCTTCACGATGACGCGATAGCAGCCAATCTTCGTAGTGTGTTCCCCAGTGGATAGGGAGTCCCATCACTGAAAGTGTTTCCAGTTCACCTATCATTTGCTAACCCCCGTTGAACCACCTCACCTCAATACGTAACGTCAGGCATGGCGCTGAGTTTTGACCAAAAAGCTTGACTCAAAGCCTGGAGAACTCGCGATCGCTCACACCACTGCGCTACAGCCGTAAATTAAAGGCGAAGGAACTGGCTTTTGCAAGTCAAAAAGCAGCCCACACGACAAAATAAACAGTTTTTGCTCACAACCTGTGGAAATTGTGGAAAGTACCTCGACATCTCAGAGCGGTATCTTGGCCGGTGAAGCCGCTCAGTAGTCGAGCTCTTCTTCATACTCTGTGGCTTTTTTCTTTTGGGGGATGTTCACCGGAGGGGCTTTGTACGGCTCTGGCTCGTCGTCTGTCCACACATCCTCAGTGACTTCCTTAAAATCAGCCTCATACTCTTTAAATTCGGACTCTTCTGCAGGTCTGGGATTCCAGTTTTCGGTTTCCAGCGGTGCTTCTCGGTAAGCAACTTCCGGCTTTTGTCGTTGGGGGGGCTCAATCGAGATCGGTTCTGGCTCACCCCAATCATCCTCTGTCCAGCGCTCTTCAACGGCTGGTGCTCGGCGCATGGGTTCAACCGGGGCTTGCACTCCTGAGGGCAGTTGATTAGCGGTAGAAACGGGCATGATATAGCCAGCGTCATCATCCCTCTCCCAAGGGGCGCGACCAATCCCTAGGCGCTCCAAAAGACCCACACTGAGCTGCACCATTTTTTCCTCAGCGCCTTCAAAAACAATGAGGCGATCAGGACCACTGCTGACGATTTCTTCAACCGGAAGCTCATAGGTGCTAATGACTTGGTCGGGGATCTGTGGTAATCCAAAAGAGGCGATCACAATGGATTCCACCTTACCTGTGACCACATCAAACTTGAAGTCACGGAGGCGACCCAGCATATCACCGGACTCTGTAATGACCTCCGAATTCAGCAGTTTGCTGTAAGGGGCCAAATTAATATCGTCTTCAATTACGTCATCATCATCCACCAATATGACGTCGCCCACCTGACGGATGCTGCTGAGCCGCATCGTATGCTCTGTGCCAGACATCACACCCGGCAAAATCTGTTCGCGAAGCCCTAAGGCAACAACTTCACCACCATCCACATCGACCCAAATCTGACTAACCACGCCCAAGCGCTTACCTGTGCCGCGTGTAATCACTTCGGTTCCTATAAAGTCAGAACGTTGACGAAATTGGTCGTAGGATGAGGTCATAGCCTAAGCCTAATTGCCTAATGAAAACTGGGTAGCTGTAAAAGAACTGTAGTTCAATTCTGACCCAAAGATGTAAGGTTACTGCGGGAATCTGATTTTAACAGATCTACATGGATGCACTCTGTGGCTCTAGGTTGATTCCTAGCACTTGAGTGTAGGCTCCTCGGGCCTGAGTGACCCCGATTGTCCGCTGTGCCGCTTCAATCATAGGGCGGCGCAAGCTTACTACGATAAATTGAGCCTGCTGCGCCTGCTTTTTAATCATTTTAGAGAGTCGCTCGACGTTCGCGCCGTCTAGGAACATGTCAACTTCATCAAATGCATAAAATGGCGAGGGTCGATAGCGCTGTAATGCAAAGATGAAGCTAAGCGCCGTGAGTGACTTTTCGCCCCCCGACATTGAGGCCAGGCGTCGAACGGGCTTACCCTTAGGATGAGCCACCAAATTCAATCCTCCGTTGAAAGGATTCTGCGGATCATCGAGCTGCAGATAACCATCGCCGTCGGAAAGCTGGGCAAAAATGTCACTAAAGTTGGTGTTGACCGCCTCAAATGCTTCTTGGAAGGCGTTTTGGCGCAGCGTTGTGAAATTTTCAATGCGAAGCAGTAACTCAGTGCGTTCTTCTTCCAGGGTGCCAAGCTTCTCGGACAGTTCTTCTAA
>JBCBJE010000450.1:0-5066 GCA_038523735.1 Cyanobacteria bacterium J06626_18
ACGGTATCTACCGTACAGGGTATCTACTGCTAAGCATCTAAAGCTTGTTTAAGCGATTTTCAAGCTATGGTTAAGCTCGCTTAAAGTCAGTTTTTAGGACAGCCCATGACTCCCGTTATGGGCTTCAACCTGTCTAGTGTGCTTCATGGGCTGTCCTAAAATCTGACTTTAAGCGAGCTTAACCATAGCTTGAAAATCGCTTAAACAAGCTTTAGATGCTTAGCAGTAGATACCCTGTACGGTAGATACCGTACCCGTAGCAGCCATCGAGGCAGAAAAGATGAAGCTAGGCCAACTGGTTACAGTTGCGGTTGTGACTATGCTGCTGGTGATCGGAAGCAATACACCAATCCTGCCGGTTGGAGCCAGTTTGCATCAACCGATAGGATTAATGCAACTGAATCCTGGTTCGATCGCAGGGCAACTCGATGAAAATAGCCAGACCCTAGACGATATCAGTTATTTCAATATTCACACCTTTGCAGGAAACGCGGGCGATCGCGTCCGCATTGAGCTAGTCAGTGAGGAATTCGACGCTTACCTTATCCTGGTAGGGCCAGAGGGCGAGAAGATTACCGAGGATGACGATAGCGGCGGCGCGACCCACGCCCGTTTGGTGCTCACCCTACCCTCAACGGGCACTTATCAAGTCCTGGCAACGTCCTACGATGCTGGAGCCATTGGGCGCTACACATTGGGCTGGCGACCAGCGACCGCTGCTGATATCGCCGAGTACGAAGCAATACAAGCGGCTGCGGCGCTTAGTCAGCAAGTTAACCAACTCTACCGAGAGGGGCGCTACAGGGAGGCTATTCCGCTGGCAGAAGAAATGCTGACGCTTCTACGGGATCAGCTCAGCGATCGCCCTCTAGAGATCGCTTCCAGCCTCAACAACCTGGCCACACTGTATCGTGACCAAAGTCGCTATGAGGAGGCTGAACCCCTCTATCAACAAGCACTGGCAATTTACCGGGAGCAATGGGAAGAGCACCACCCCGATGTGGCCACTGGGTTGAACAACTTGGCCAACCTATATAGCGATCAAGGTCGCTATGACGAGGCGGAATCCCTCTACCTGCAAGCGCTGGAGATTAATCGTGAGGAGTTAGGAGAACATCCTATTGTCGCCACTGGGCTAAACAACCTGGCCGTCCTGTATAAAGATCAAGGTCGTTACCCGGAAGCCGAATCCCTCTATTTGGAGGCACTAGCGATTTACCGCGAACAGTCGGGGGAGCGCCATGCCGATGTAGCCTTCAGCCTCAACAACCTGGCCACGCTATATGATGACCAAGGTCGCTACACCGAGGCAGAATCCCTCTATTTGCAAGCGCTAGAAATTAATCGTGAGCAGTTTGGGGAACGCCATCCTGTCGTGGCCACCAGCCTCAACAATTTAGCTCTAATCTATCAACAGCAAGGTCGCTACACCGAGGCAGAATCGCTTTATCTACAAGCCCAAGGGATTTTTCAAGCACAGTTGGACGATCGCCATCCCAACGTAGCCACCCTCCTAGAGAACCGTGCCAACCTCTACAGTGACCAGGGCCGCTATGAGGAGGCGGAATCCCTTTATCTACAAGTACTGGCAATTAATCGTGAACAATTAGGCGCGCGCCATCCCGACACCGCCATCAGTCTCAACAACCTGGCGACCCTCTACATCGATCAGGACCGCACCCCAGAAGCAGAACCCCTCTACCAAGAAGCCCTGGCAATTTACCGGGAGCAGTTGGGCGATCGCCACCCCCTGATCGCGACCAGCCTCAACAACCTGGCCACGCTGTATCGTAACCAAAGTCGCTACGGTGAAGCAGAATCCCTGTACAGGCAAGCGTTAGAGCTTCGTCGCGAACAGTTGGGCGATCGCCACCCCAATACCGCTGTCAGCCTCCACAATTTGGCTTTGATATACAGCGATCAAGGCCGCTACGAAGAGGCCGAATCTCTCTACAAGCAAGCCCTAGCGATTTACGATGAGCAACTGGGAGCAACTCACCCTACCGTTGCGATTGGCCGCAGGAATTTTGCCCTGATGCACTATGGTCGGGGCTCAACCGATGTAGCGATCGCGAACTTACAGGCCGGTCTTGAGGTTGAGGAGCGAAATCTGGACCTTAACCTAGCAACCCTGACCGACGCTCAACGCCAAGCCTACACCGCCACAATCGCAAGCACGGTTGACTTTGCCCTACATCTCCACCTGCAAGCTGCCCCTGAAAACCCCGAAGCAGCCCACCTCGCCCTGACTACCCTGTTGCGCCGCAAGGGTCGCCTCCTAGATGCGGGCATCAGCAGCTTCCAAGCCCTACGCCAAAACCTGACGTCAGAAGACCAGATGGTTTTGGATAACCTCGCTGCCGTGCGTCAAGAACTGGCGACCCTGACCTTCAACCCACCAGCCCACATATCCCCTGACCAGTATCAATCGCGGTTGGCCCAGCTCGAAATCGAGACCACTGATTTGGAGAAGACTTTGGCCGAACGCAGTGCCACCTTCCGCACCGCAACCCAACCGATAACGATAACCACGGTGCAGACCCAGATTCCGACCAAGGGCGTATTGGTGGAGTATGTCCGCTATCGTCCGGTCGATGTCACTGCGATCGGCTCTAGAGATAACCGTTTAGGCGATGCCCGCTATGCTGCCTACCTTCTATTTCCCGATGGCCGCATTGAAGCTGTTGACCTCGGCGATGCTGCCGCAATTGATGCTGCAGTCAAGGACTTCAGCGGTCTGCTCAGGTCCCCTTTCACCCATCTACAGGCTGTCAGTCCTGGGGAAGCTGTGCCTAACCAAGACGCAGCCATTGCCGCTACACTCAGAAGTCTCATCTTTGACCCCATTGCTCCTTATTTGGCCGACCGCGAGCACTTGCTCATCGCTCCAGATGGTCAGCTCAACCGCATTCCCTTGGAGGCGCTTCAGACAGAGCCCGAGGGAAGGTACCTCGTCGAGCGCTACCAAATCAGCTATCTAAATAGCGGACGTGACTTGCTGAAGTTCAATCTGGCTGAGCCCAGCACGGCTCCGGCTCTGCTCCTGGCCAATCCTGACTATGACATCGCTGACAGCACTATCCCACTGACCCAAACTGCCCAGACTCCTCTGAATAACACCCGCAGTCTAGGGAGCGATCGCCGCTCGATGGAGTTAGGAGCACTGCAGTTTGGCCCCCTACCTGGCACCGCCGTCGAAGCCGCAGCGATCGCCCCGTTGTTACCGAACGCCACCATTCTTACCGAAGACCAAGCCACTGAAAACGTCCTCAAGACGGTAGCGGCTCCTCGCATTTTGCACATTGCCACCCATGGCTTTTTCTTGGCCAACGTCGAGCCTGTCAATCCCAACAGTCGGGGGCTGGGTATTGAGTTGAATGACGCATCACTATTCAATGCATCGCCTAAGGGCGTCGTGGTTGAGAACCCCTTGCTGCGCTCTGGTTTAGCTCTGGCCGGATTTAACGCTCGTAGCAGTGGCCGTGAGGACGGCCTACTCACAGCTCTGGAAGCGGCCAGTCTTAACCTCTTCGGCACTCAACTGGTGGTCCTGTCGGCCTGCGAAACAGGACTAGGGGACATTGCCAACGGCGAAGGCGTATATGGTTTACGACGGTCTTTTGCGATCGCTGGAGCCGCAACCCAGCTAATGAGTCTGTGGCTCGTGAGCGATGACGGGACCCAAGTCCTCATGGCCCGCTATTACGAAAAACTCATGGCGGGCATGGGTCGTAGTGAAGCGTTGCGCGCTACACAGCTAGAGATGCTCAAAGAGCAAGGACAATACAGCCATCCTTACTATTGGGCGTCCTTTATCCTTGCAGGTGATTGGCAAACTTTGGCATAGCTGTCCATTTTTCCGGAAAAAATCTGCCCACAGGAACAAATCTTTAAAGGCAATGCTTGAACTGTGTGTACTCAGTCCTCTACGCTACAGGGGCGTACCATAGGCCGCATCTATTGTTCGTTTTTGGTTGCATGGTCCAGGGCATCTTCCGAGTGCTCTGCTTAACATCAAGTTGGCTGGAGTGGAAATGAAACGTAGAGATCTGATTGGCTCAGTTGCTTTAGGGGCAGGAACAACAGCAGCGATCGCTGCCTGCGGTGGTGGTACTGATACGTCCACTGCAACAACGACCGAAGGGAGTCCGACCGTACAAACCGACGATGCGCCTAATATTGAGTGGCGCATGGCTTCTAGCTACACTCCCAGTTTGGATACGGTCTACGGTGGGAGTGAACTGTTTGTCGAGCGGGTTAGCCAGCTCACGGGGGGTCGCTTTGAAATCACCTTGTCAGCGGCAGGCGAATTGGTGCCTGGGCTAGAAGTGCTGGATGCGGTCCAGGCCGGAACGGTGCAGTCCGGTCACACCAACTCTTACTACTACCGGGGTAAAAATGAGGCGCTGGCCTTTGATACGGCGGTTCCTTTTGGCCTCAACTATCGGCAGCAAAACGGCTGGCTCTATGAAGGTGGTGGCCTCGAGCTGATGCATGAACTACTGTCTGACTTCAATATCATCTGCTTCCCGGGTGGCAGTACGGGTACTCAGATGGGTGGCTGGTGGAATAAAGAGGTGAATACCGTCGCCGATTTGCAGGGTGTAAACATGCGAATTCCGGGTCTAGGAGGCGTCGTGATGGAACGCCTGGGTGTGAACGTGCAGAATATTGCCGGAGGCGAGATCTTCCAGGCGCTGCAGTTGGGCACGATTGACGCCGCCGAGTTTGTAGGTCCCTACGACGATGAGAAGCTGGGCCTGAATAAAGCAGCAAGAATCTACTACTATCCTGGCTGGTGGGAACCCGGTTCGCAGTATTCGTTCTACTTCAATCTGGATGAGTGGAATAGGCTACCTGAGAGCTACCAACAGGCTCTAAAGACCGCTGCGGCTGAGACCCACGCCAACATCATGGCTCGCTACGATGCCCGTAATCCAGGGGCTATCCGGAGTCTGCTGGATCAGGGTGTAGAGCTAAGGCGCTTCCCTGATGAGCTGATGGCGGCGGCTCGTACAGCCGCGACCGAACTGTACGAAGAGCTGGCCGCTGGCGATGCCACGTAC
>JBCBJE010000451.1:0-5057 GCA_038523735.1 Cyanobacteria bacterium J06626_18
CGAAAAAGTCTTGACTCAGAGTAAGGTCTTCTTTCTGAAATACCAGATCTAGCTGTTCACAAAGCTGCTTAAAGTTTGGCTCTTGCTGGAGGTTGCCGCTGTAATCTTTGAGCAAATCTGACATGCCTTGCAGAAGTGCTCTCTGCACTAGTAACCAGGCAATAGTTCCTGCATTTTGCTCCCTCAATCCTAAGTTATCCAAAACACTTAAACCGCTAGAGGCCACACCCTCCCAGTTACCGAATGCTCCTGCAATGACCCCGGCTCCTAAAGACTTGGCTAAGTTATCAAACCTAAGGCTAATTGGACGCTTCCAGATAGAAATCGGTTTCTGAATTAAGATTTCACCATTATCAGTCATGACGATGTTCGACGATTAAGGAATAGAATCGTCCTCCATGATATGAATTTGTCTTTGACTCAGGCTAGAAATTGTCTCGGCTACAAGGTTGGAGTAGCTTCTAAGTAGATGGTCATAAGTAACCGTATTTCTGATGGGTGGCATGGAGGTCGGACCTGATGGGGCGTTTGGTGCCGAAGCGGAATCGCTTAACGGCGTAGTGAGCGGTCTCGACATTTCGTCTGATCACTCCATTCCACAACCACCACGATTGCCCGCCATTTGCCTGAAGGTTGCCAATCAAAATCAGGGCGAATGTCTTTGAGCTATCGTAATTGAGGCTGAAAGGTTTCAGCGGGAATCACTAGCTTTTCCGATAGCTCCAGTGTGTTACTGACGAAGTCAGTTACTGTAGCGACAGCACCACTGACCGCGATCACTGCCGCTCGTTGCTCGATGGCCATCGGTAGCATCTCTCGCTCTCGCAACGCCCGCATCGCCACTCGAATTCGCTGGCAGGCGTCTTCGGCTCGCTGGTCGTTCAAATTCATATGAAGTCCGGATGCTCACCCATGATTAAGCTGCGTCGACGGTAGGCCACCAGTGAAACTGAGTCAGTCCCCGAATAAAGTCGGGACGCTTCAACAGTTCCTCGCAGCGATGACAAATGGCCTCTTCCAGTTCTGCGATCGTCGCAAAATAGGTGTTGGCAATCGCTGCGTTGGTCAACGGCCATAAGCGCTCCGCTGGTTGCAATTCAGGCGAATAGGGCGGCAGAAAGACTAAGTGAATCCCCTCGGGTACCTTCAACTTCTTCGTGGTGTGCCATCGAGCTTGGTCGAGCCCTAACACAATGTGTTTCTTCGCACCGATGCCGAAATGCTGAGCAAAATCTTGCAGCCCTCGGCCAAAGGTCTCGGTGTTGACGCGCGGCATTAACCACCAATCGGTTTGCCCCGTCTGCGGACACCCAAAACCGTCGAGCCAAAACCACTCAAAGCGCCAGCACATCGGGGCCACGGCGGGCTCGTACCAGGCAAACCAAGCGCGGCGGAGCACCGGCTTGAGACCGAGTCGCTGCTCATCTTGCGCCCACACTTCGACGTCGGCGTCGGGATGCTCCTGCTGCACCGCTTCGACTTTCTGGTGCAGCTTTTTTTTCCCACCCTGCCGGGTCTTGCTCGTCAGCGTCAGGATTGTGGGGACGGGGGACGCACAGGCGATACTCCATCGCTTTAAGGTATTCCCACCCGCGTTGGCGACTGATGGGGCGTCCCAACAACTGGCTCATCCAATCCGCCACCTGGGGCCCATTCCATTGACCGCCATCCGGGGGAGGACTCTGCAACACTTGCAGCAGCAAGGCTGGTTGCGCATCATCCAACAGCGTCAAACGACCGGGGTGTTGATGGCGATAGTCGACCAGCGCCTCGGGACCTTGCTGGTTGTAGCTGCGCACCAGTTCATAGATCCAGTTGCGACGATAGCTGGTGACCTCAGCCACTTCTAGCGTTGAGCGGCCTTGTGCCAGCAACCAGATAATCTGGCAGTGACTGCGCTCGACAGCGTCGGAACAACGGCGATAGCGCTCTGCGAGTTCAGCGACACTCAGATGTGGGGCAATCTCAATCGTTTTCGGCATCGCATTGCGGTAGAAGCTCTTTCCATATCATTGCTTTGCTACCGGACTTGATATGACATCGGAGGAGCAGCGTCTTCAAGAAATCTGTGCACCCGTATTAGGCAATCCTGACAATACTCAGCGCTAAGCTTCGTCTGAAGTGGACTCTCTCTCGTTAACGGGTTAGTGGTTTCAAGTTGCTCGACTCTCTTAGCTACTCATTGAACGTGAACAGTCGTTTTAGCTGCACTCCAGTGATTCAAAGATATGAAACTCTGAAACTAAGGTTTTCTAGGCTGATGGCTGGGGTGGCACAGTTAGCTGGCCAAATGGATGATATTCTCCATCCGGAATGGCTAAGATCGTTAGCGTTTATTATATTTAGCAAGATTATTCTAATGAGTAAATTTGGTCTTTTAGCGTTAAGACAATGCCTAAACATAAATCTAACGTTCCTATTGCACTGGCGATTCAGAGTTTGCGGCAGGAGTTATCCCAAGCTATCGCGGAAGGCGACGGCCAGGACTTGCGTTTTGAATTAGGTCCTGTCGAATTAGAGTTTCAGGTCGAGGTATCTTGGGAGGCTAGTGGTTCCGCTGGTGCCAAAGGGGGCATTAATTTTGGGATTATCTCTTTAGGTGAAGCATCGGCTGAAACGGAGGCAACCCGATCGAAAGGAAAAACCCATACGATTAAGCTAACCCTGAATCCGGTGGCATCGTCGGGGGGGGATGTGTTGGTTTCAAATGCCGACATTCCGGACCCTGAGCTGATTGACTAAATACCAAGTGCCAATATCTGGAGAGGGGATAGTTTGGCGTGAATGCAATTGACCAAGAGCGGGTGGTAGAGATTTTAGTTCCCCAGGCCCCTGCTTCTAGCTTGGGAACTGGATATTTGCTCGGTGATGGCTGTGTGTTAACGGCCTACCATGTGATTCAGGACTATGGTGACGAGGGGATTAAGTGTCGCTCTCTCGGAAACTATAATCGAGGGCTCAAAGAATGGTTCGTGGCAAAGGCTCCGCTCTGGGTCAATGACGAACTCGATTTGGCTCTCCTCAAAGTGCCTCAGCCCCCTGACGTCAAGTCTCCCTGGCCTACCGTAAAAAAGCTTAGCCTCAATCGGCAGATGGCTTGCCAAGCCTATGGTTTTCCCAAGTTTAGGAAGAAAGAACTCCAAGGAAAGTCAACCTTCAATGCCTATGTCGCTGAAGGGTGGATCAAGCCACTCCGCTCGAAGGATGCCGGAGAGCTATTAATCGAAATTGATGGAGCTACGCCTCGCGAGGGGATGAAAGGATGGCAAGGGATTTCAGGCTCAGCCCTGTTCACCGAAGCGGAAGGTTGCCTGGTTGGAGTCGTTCTTAAAGGCCCCGATGAGTTAGGCGGCAACCAATTGGCCGCGATCGCTCTGGAGCATGTCATCGAGATTGCTCCAGGCTTTAACCAATGTCTGGAAACGCACTTTAATCACGCTCTCGGGTGTCTGGATGAAGCCGCAGACGTTGCCGCAGCCCATGACCTTCACCTCACCTTGGAAACCCTCAAGCTACAAAAAAGGCTCAGTCAAATATCAGTGGCTAACATTGATTTTGAAATTGAGCGCTGTGAACGTCAATTGAACAACCGACCGCATCGAGCCAATTTAGCGAGTGAATGGTCAATGCTGCCTGAAAAGCAGCTCCAGGATTTGCTAGTAAATATTGCCACATCAGCCGGGGAAATCTTTTCAGAAGCCTGGCATCCTTTCGCCCTCACTGCTGGGATGAGGCCAGATTTAGATATTGAAGAGGTTTATCTATTGTTACGGGGCTCGATGGATCGTAGTCGGTTAGACAGTTTTCTGGTCGATCTCTATCGTCAGCTCGAACAGGCTAATTGTTGGGAGTTCATGGAGCAACTGGCCGACTTAGTCCAAGTCGTGCGTCAGGTCGATCTCACGCAACTATCGGCTCCGCCATCATCTACCGCCGAACCCGCGATCGCGAACCCAGAACAGGGGAGTTTGCTGATCAAACTTGAGAGTCGGGGACGTTCAGATGTATTTCCGGCTCAGTATGCAGCCTCCATGTGGTTAGTGGAGAGCCGGCAAGCATATGAATTACGGTTTAAGGCGTCCGGGACGCCCATCAATGAGACGAGTAAAGCCACGCGCCTGTTTGAGGCTGAACCGATTACTGTGCAGGCGGTCGCGACCCAAGCAGAAGAACTCAAACAGCAAATTGCTGACCTGATTACGCAAGCCTGGACGGGTAGGGGACAGACACCTTTGCAGGAAGCACTGGCTGATTTCAAAATCCGCAAACTCAAACCCGCGATCGCATTTTTCGTACCGACTCACTTATTAGACGTGGATTTCCACAATATTGAATTTGGTCAGCGGGATGACATTTTGGGAATCGAATTATCGGTTTCAGTCAGTTGTTTAGACCGCTACATCGGTGAGGACGAGGCACTCAAAGATGACTGGATCGAACGGTGGCAGGTCCTGGAAACCTTTGGGGCGGAGTCCACGCTCTCTCACCTCGCACTCCATGAGGATGAACTGGATGTTACCTGTCATAGGAAACTGAGGCGTTGGTTGGTACGCAAGGACAACGCGAAGGAGGCCGAGCGACAAGTCGCTGGTTTATGGTTTCGATCGCCTTGCCATGATTTGACCAAAATCTTTTATAACTTTGTGATGAATGGACTGCCGCTCGTGTTGTGGTCTAGTCGTTGCTTAGAGGACGTTGAGGTCAGTCAGTTGCAAGTATGCTTAGACGCAGTCCCAGCAGAAATGTTGAATGCGATTAAACGCTATCGAATTGACGGGGAATCCGACGATGCAGGCCCAGTAGCGGTCTTGTTGGATAATCCTTATTTGTGTCCTCCAGATTGCAATTTTGACTACTAGTAGAGGCTGTCGGCATGAGCGATGAAATCGAATCCTGGTTTAAGTTCATAGGAGATGGCAAATCGCGTAAGTTTAACCCTCCAGCCCCACCCCCCTGGCGGCAATTCGCTGCCACAGCGGACAATCCTCGCTTAAATCGCGGCAAGCACTTTATTCCGCCCCCCGGTGCCTTGAAGCTGATTAATGCTGCCATCTATC
>JBCBJE010000452.1:0-5050 GCA_038523735.1 Cyanobacteria bacterium J06626_18
ACCCGCACCTTTCTGGCCAGTCGTGGGCTAGCCGACCTCGGGTCTCTGCTAGCAAGGACGGGTAGCTGCATTCGCAGGCATTTAGCCCTTCAACGATATCTTCATCCCAACAGCCCTGGCAGGTCGGAATTGCCAGTTCGCGAATGCGGGCAACGACCTCGTTGGGGTAAGGTCCATAGCCCACCAGATCACCCAAACAATAGATCTGATCGACTGTGTGATGGTCGATATCTTGCAAAACGGTATCCAATGCCTCTAGATTGCCGTGAATGCAGGAAAGCACTGCGATTTTCATGATACCTCCAGGGAGAATGAGTCTCTCAAAGCCGCTTGGTGAGAAGCTAGCAGAGAGTCGGATAGGTAGCAGTCTTGGAGGGTGGTTGCGATCGCCGCCTCATCCAGTCCATGTCCCACCACCTCCAGCCCGCTAAAACGGTTGGGACGCCCCTGCACCCAGCGAGGTAGCTTGAGTTCTGTGTAGGCACTGCCGGGCAAGCTGTTCACAAAGTCAAAGTGGAACGCTTGACCATCGGCCAACTCAAAAATGCCCTTAGCCCGATGCACCTCGCCATACGCTCCCTGGCTGAGTTCTTGCCAGAACGTATCTAAACTAGGCGGATCGAAGACCTGACCACTCAAGGGAACCCGCCAGAGCTGGGCGACTTGAGGGTTCAGCCCCGACCGATTGCCTCGAATCACCGTTTCCGCCCAGCGCGGCCAACCAGAATCCGGGCCGTCATCAGAGCAGACAGCTACTCGATGATGAGGCAACGTTTCTAACAAAGGAATGTCCATTTCCAGATGAAAACCCAACTCAAAATAGATTGGCATCTCAGCAGCTAAGCGCTGCAATAGGTCTGCTTCGGAAGGCTGATGAAAGATCTCGACCTCGGGAAACCGAGTGGCCACGCGCGTCGCATCAATGGGAACCGTTCCGACTCCCGGTGTCACGTAAACAGCCGCCGCTGGTGTTTGAGCGAGTTCCTGAAGAATCCAGGTCGTTTTGCCGGCGCCACAGGAACCCGCGACAACTGTGAGCATACGCTTGCAGAACGGTAACGATAATCATTATCATATTGCTCGCATCCCATTCGATCAACCCAGGGAGGGGTATGGCTCAGCGGCAAACGGACATCGTCGTCATCGGGGCAGGGCCTCAGGCGCTGACCCTGGTAACCCATATATTGCAAAAGAAGGCAACCTTGCGCAATCGGATCCAGGTGTTTGACCCCAGCGGCACCTGGATGACTCAGTGGCATCAACAGTTTGCGGCACAAGAAATTCCGGAGTTGCGATCGCCTGCCGTCCATCATCCCGACCCGAATTCCCATGCGCTGCGCACCTTTGCCGAAGGACGTTACCACGAACTGCATCCGCCCTATGATCGCCCTGGCACCCAGCTTTACCACGACTTTTGTCATGCTGTGATGCACCGATGGCAATTGCAGAATACGGTCATCCCGGCCCAGGTCACTCACCTGAAACCTTTACAGAAAAGACCTTCGCGATTTCGTTTGACGCTGCACACGGGCGCTACCGTGCTGGCGCGGCGGGTGGTGTTGGCGACAGGCGGCGGTCAGCCTACTTTGCCTGATTGGGTGCAGCACGTCGATTCCCCTTATCCGGCTGAGCGGTTATGCCATGCCAGCCAGGTTAGGTTACCATTCCTTCAGTCCTTGACCGGAGAAACGATTCTGATTGTCGGCAGTGGGCTAAGCAGCGGGCATCTAGCCGTTGGAGCTGCGAAGCGAGGGGCCAATGTTTTGATGATGGCACGGCGCACCTTCCAAGAAAAGCTATTTGATGCCGAACCAGGATGGTTGGGGCCAAAGTATCTGAAAGGGTTCCAGGCTGAGCCGGATATGCAGGCCCGCTGGCAAATGGTGCAGGATGCCCGCAATGGCGGGTCGCTGACGCCTGCCATCCTGACCCGCTTACGAAAACTAGAACGCCAGGGGCAAGTCACCTTTTATGAGCACTGCCAGGTGGCCGCTGCTCACTGGCAAGGGAACGCCTGGCAAGTTTGCTGCGACAACCATTCAGTGCATACCTGCATGGCTCACCAACCCATTCATCGCATCTGGTTAGCCACAGGGACATCGCTCGATATCAAAGCGCATCCCCTTCTGACGGATGTATTGGAAAAGTATCCCATCACAACCGTCAACGGTCTGCCCATTTTGGATGAGCATCTGCGCTGGCCAGGCTGTGAACTATTCTTGATGGGGCCTTGGGCTGCCCTGAGAGTTGGACCCGTGGCCCGGAATTTGTTTGGCGGCAAGTTAGCCTCTGACCGCATTGTGCCTGCCCTGACTAAGGCCAGCTTGTCTTTTGCCTAAAGCCTTGATTATCCTTGGAAGCTTAGTCCGTGCCTCATAATGAAGTCATGACTCCCTTGCTTTATTTGTGAACAACTCTAAACCCAAAGATGTATGCCAGATTCGGTGTTTCAACACCGAACTCGTTGCTCACGTTCAAAATACTCTGCCTGGCGAAGATACCCTTGAAACAGCTCAAATCATCTTTGGCGCGTTAGCTGATCGCTCACGACTGAAAATTCTGTACGCCCTGAGCCACGACCAAGAACTCTGCGTCTGCGATATCGCTACTTTGCTAGAGGTCAAAGTAGCGACGGCCTCCCACCATCTTCGTAAACTGCGGGATTTAAAGATTCTCAAGTATCGCAACGATGGCAAGCTGGCCTATTACTCATTGCGCGATCAAAGAGTGTCTGAGATTCTCAATTATTCACTGCAAAAACTAGTAGATTAAAAATTTTAGGGATTGGGAAGATTCATAACAGCTCAAATTAGCGGCGACAGGCATGCTTCAACCTAAAACTAGCGCCCTTCAACCGTCCGCTGCATTTGAATTCCTCGGCGGCGATCGCATTCGAGCAAACTTTAATCTAAATAATAAATGTACAGTTTATGTTCAGGCTGTCCGTAGACGTTCAATATCCCGAATCGGCGGCGCACCAAACATCCGAGAATATTCGCGATTAAATTGCGAAGGACTTTCATACCCCACTTGGTAGGCGGCATTGGACGCATTGAAGTTTTCGGCAAGCATCAGACGGCGCGCTTCGAGAAGTCTTAATTGTTTTTGATATTGCAGTGGACTCATAGATGTCACTGCTTTGAAATGATTATGAAAAGAGGAAGCAGACATCTCCGCTTGCCTTGCGAGATTCTCAACCCGCATCGGTCGTGCTACATCAGCCTTGAGTTGTTTAATTACCTCAGCAATCCGCTGCATATTGCTACCAGAGGTGGCAATTTGGTGAACCGCTGCACCTTGGTCGCTCATTAAAAGGTGATAGTAGAGTTCGCGTATCATTAGCGGAGCAAGGATTGCAATATCCTGCGGTCTATCCAAAAGCTTCGCTAGTCTGAGCGTGCAATCGAGTAACGGTTGATCAATCGTTCTGACAAATAAACCTCTAACCGCATTCTCTAGTTGGCGCTTAGTCGGACTCGTTTGAATCGCTAGCTCACAGAGTTGACCGGGATCTATATTCACCTTGAGACTTAGATAGGGCTTTTCAGGAGTTGCCTCCATAACAAATGCGCTCAACGGCAAATCAACTGAAGCGACAAGATAGTGAGCCGCAACATAAGGATAGACTTCCTCACCCAGCAATACTTTCTTTTTACCTTGAACCAGAATGGCAAAGAAAGGGTTGTAGACACCATGTATTGCGGTGGGCACTGAAGATGCTCTCTGCAATACCATCTGATCGATCGCAGTTTGATGATTCCCGTTTCTCCCGTCCGTATGACGAGTGAGCAGTGACGCTAATTCTTGGCACTGATTCGTGATTGTAGCCGCGTGGATGGCTGGGCTGATGACTTGATCGGTCATATCAGTTCATTCAATCGTATTCCACTCAGCATTGTAGAGGACTCATAAAATTCCAACTTGGAGGATTAGGCAATAAACTTCGAGATCTGTGTATTTATCAGTCTTGCTTCTAGCACTACTTTGAATCTAGTCAGACCAATCAGTTAAAAAAATGACTATGGCTAAATATGTTGTTTTGGGAGCGACAGGGCAGACCGGCACAGCTACGGCAAATGCGCTGATAGGACATGCAACAGTGCGTGTAGCGGTGCGGCATGAAAGCAAGGGTGCTGCTTGGAGAGCGCAAGGTGTTGAAGTTGCCATTGTCGAAGATATTGCCGATGTGGATGCCTTGGCTCGTGCTTTTGAGGGCGTGGCAGGTGCGTATGTTCTGAATCCGCCTGATTATGCCTCAGATAATCTGCTCGCGCGGGCTGAGCAGGTGGTTTCAGCCGTCGCTGAAGCGGCGCAACGAGCGCACTTGTCGAAAATTGTTGCGCTGTCCTCGATTGGCGGGCATCTCTCACAAGGAACTGGCAACATTCTGACCGTCTACAAGATGGAAGAGAAGCTCAAAAGTTTGCCAACTCAGGTCGCGATTGGCTTCGTGCGGGCGGCAGGGTTTATGGAAAACTGGCGATCGCTCTTGCCGATTGCACAACAAACTGGGAGATTACCCTCTTTATATGCTCCGCTCGATCGGGCTATACCGATGGTCTCTGCGATCGACGTTGGTCAGACGTGCGCGGACATGCTGACGCAAGCGTGGCAAAGCACACAGGTCTGGGAACTTCACGGTCCACATCCTTACAGTCCAAATGACGTTGCCGCCAGTTTTAGCAAAGCCCTAGAGCGCGGTGTTCAAGCGGTTGTCCTGCCTGAGGGTGAATGGTCTTCGGCGCTGGCACCAATGGGGTTCAGTTCTGCCACTATCCACTCGTATAGTGAAATGATCCGCGCCTTCAACGATGGAACGCTGGTCTTCGAAGAAAATGGGACAAACAGAATGCAAGGAAAAACCACGATCGACGAGGTTGTACATTTTTGGTTGGGCAGCAACAGTCTAAATTAAAGCTGATGATAGCTGCCGAGCCATTTGTTAGAGGGAAAGATTCTGCTTAATCGCTCCAAATAGCAGGTTGGTTATAGATAGATATTTTTGCTAATTACCCTGTGCTAGCAACAGGTGGAATTTTGTCTACCTAAT
>JBCBJE010000453.1:0-5041 GCA_038523735.1 Cyanobacteria bacterium J06626_18
ACCTTTTGTGAGGTTCTAGGACGGCGGAACGTTCTAGTCGATGGAGTTTGAGGACAGCGAAATGTCCTCAAGCAGAACCTTCCTCACACCATCGGAATTGTCGCCTTACCGCCCCAACCTGAGATGTGTGTACACCGTAGCCATCCACCCTCCTACCATCTACTCCCCATGTCCCTCACCCTCTACAACACCCTCACCAAACGCAAACAAACCTTTACCCCCATCAATCCGGAACGGGTGACCCTATATTGCTGCGGGGTGACGGTCTATGACGATTGCCACTTGGGTCATGCCCGGTCATACCTGGGGTGGGATGTGCTGCGGCGCTACCTGCGCTGGCGGGGGTACGCGGTTCATTACGTGCAAAACTTCACCGATATTGACGACAAGATTCTCAATCGGGCCAGAGCCAAAGGTACAACCATGGCGGCCATTTCAGAGCGCTACATCCAGCGCTACTTTGAAGATATGCGCCGCCTCAATGTGATGGATGCCGATGAGTATCCCAGGGTGACGGAGCATATTGAGGCGATTCACGCGTTGATTGGCCAGCTAGAGGCGAGGGGCTATGCCTATGCTGCCGGGGGCGATGTGTATTATCGGGTGGAGCAATTTGCCGACTATGGCCAGCTTTCGGGGCGATCGCTCGCAACCATGCGGGCCGGAGCGAGTGGTCGCGATCTGGCCGCCACCGCTAAGACCAACCCGGCGGACTTTGCCCTCTGGAAGGGAGCAAAACCCGACGAACCGGCGTGGGAGTCTCCTTGGGGGCCGGGGCGACCGGGCTGGCATATCGAATGTTCGGCGATGATTCGAGCCCGACTGGGGGCCACTATCGATATCCACGGTGGCGGCGGCGACCTCGTGTTTCCCCACCACGAAAATGAAATCGCCCAGTCCCAGGCGGCCAATGGCAAGCCCCTGGCCAACTACTGGCTGCACAACGGTATGGTGACGGTGAATAGCGAAAAGATGTCAAAATCTCTGGGCAATTTCACCACGATCCGTGACCTGCTGGATGGCGGTTGGGCAGAGTATCCGCAGCCGGTGGACCCGATGGTGGTGCGGCTGTTTGTGCTGCAGGGGCATTATCGGAAACCACTTGATTTCACCAAAGCTGCGATCGCAGCCTCAATCAACAGTTGGCAAACCCTAAGAGCCGGTCTCCGCTTTGGCGACCACCACGGAGCTGCGTTAGCATGGCCAGCCGCTGCCAGCCAATCTTCTCCTCCGGAACTCAGCCCGGACAACCCATGGGTCGCACGGTTCCAAACTGCCATGGATGATGACCTGAACACGCCGGGGGCTCTGGCAGTGCTGTTTGAGCTGGCCAAAGGGTTGCAGCGGGAGGGCAACCGCCTGATTCACGAAGGAAAGCCTCAGTTCAGTCCTGATGTACTCTTGGAGCAGTGGCAAACCCTGATGCACTTGGCCCAGGTATTGGGTTTAGAGGTCAAAACTGACAGTGATACTGATGCAGCAGTTGGTGAATTGGATGAGGCTGCGATGGCCGAAGGCCGGTCTTTGACCATCGCCGATCTGATTCAGCAGCGCCAAACGGCTCGGCAACAGCGTGACTTTGCCACGGCAGATCAGATTCGCGAGCGGCTGACGGCGATGGGGATTACGGTGGTTGACCAACCGGATGGCGAAGCTCGCTGGCACCGACAGTAAGTTGTAGGGTTTTTGGGTTTTCCAGAATTGGGCCATTGTTAGGCAGCCTATAATCAATGAAACAGAACTGCTTTGGTGCAAAGGTATGATCGCGATCGCACCTATCAAATCTTTACCAGATGGCTCAGTGGCCACTATTCCAATGAGCTGGGCAGATTATCAGCAACTGGTTGCAAGCAGGGGCGATCGCAGTACTCCGCGTCTTAAATACGCTGATGGATATCTGACCCTCAAGATGCCAACCTTTGAGCACGGCCAGCTAGATGCTATTATTGCTGATTTGATGGTGGCTATCCTTAACCAGCAGCGTCGCGATTACGTGCGAACGACACCCGTTACCCTGCAAATTCCCGAACAGGCAGGCATCGAACCCGATCATTGTTTTTGGCTCAGCAACTGGGCAGCTGTAAGCGGCAAAAGTCGAATTGACTTGGCCACTGATCCGCCACCCGACATTGCGGTTGAAATAGATGTGACTAACTTTACGAATATCGCCGATTACGAACGTTTTAAGGTTCCCGAAGTATGGCTAATTCGAGGGAATGTTCTAGCCATCTTTGGCCTAACATCTAGGGGATACACTCAAACAGAATCTAGTCAGTTTTTCCCTGATGCTGCCATACCGAAACTCTATCAGCAGGTGATGGCAGCCGTTGCCGAAGGGGCTAGCCCTCCTGGAGCAATTCGATCAATTGTCTGAATCGCGAGAACAACAGATACAGAACACCACAGACTCCAAGTGTGAAAAGTAAGACGACGTAATTATTCACATCACCCATGCAAAGTCAAGAATCAGCGATTGTCTTCGACGAAGAACGCGCTTCTACTTACGACAAAAGAGCCGCTAAGTTAGCGCCATTGCGTGACACGCTTCATCTGCTGACTCGCTTGATACTTTCTGATCTCCCTACTGACGCCCGTATTCTTTGTGTTGGAGTCGGAACTGGCTTGGAGTTGATTTATCTTGCTCAAGAATTTCCACAATGGCAATTCACGGCGGTAGAGCCTGCGAGTGCGATGCTTGATATTTGTCGCCAGAAAGCTGAAGAGCATGGGGTGGCATCGCATTGTACCTGGCATGAAGGTTATCTTGACTCATTACCGGCATTAGCCCCTTTCGATGCGGCGACTTGCCTGCTGGTTTCTCACTTTTTTATGCAGCAGGAGGAGAGACGAAAATTCTTCAGCCAAATTGCTTCACGGCTTCGCCCTCAGGGGTATTTAGTGAGTGCAGATTTGGCTTCTGATATGTCCGCCCCAGCCTATCAAGAGCTTTGTGAAATGTGGACTCGAATGTTGAGGTATGCAGAATATCCCGATGCGGATATTGAAAAATTTCTGACCGCTCACGGTCGAGAGGCTGCTGTGTTGCCACCTCATGAAGTCGCATCCATCATCGCATCGAGCGATTTTAATCCCCCTATATTGTTCTTGCAGACTCTCTTTATACATGCTTGGTATACACAGCGGACATCGTCAGTTGGCGGCAAATCCTGATGCACCTGACCCAGGTATTGGGATTAGAGATCACTAAGGGCAGTAACGCTAAGGCGATGATAAACAAACCCTAAGCAATTCCAGGCTTACAGATGACAGCCAGCGTTATGTTTTCGGTTCCGACAACAGAATCAGTAGATTCACTAAGGTCTAAGTTAGGGGCTGCCTGGAAGGGAAGAGGACTCAGCGTAAGTGTTTTTCAGGAGAGCAACTCTGAAGAATTAACCTGCTATCTAGATTGGTGGTTTGGATACGAAGATCAAAAAGACATGGTGCGGCGCGTATTCAAAATACTTCTTAGCGCTTCAATCACTGGAGACGTTTTTTATTATCGAAGCTCTGATATGCCCACCACAGCACCGACAAGTTCTTATTCAATAAGAATTGAAGAAATATTTTTAGACGAGTTTTCGCCAACAATGGGGTATTACAAGGAGGAGAGATACAGGGTTGTCAACAATCATGGCTCTTGATATCTACCTTATGTAGATAGAGATATGCAATTCAAATTACTTGCTGATTACCAAATGGAAATATGATTTTGTGCGATCAGATCTTTAATTCCTATGGCAACGAATAATGCTGAGTTGCAACTTCAAGCTCAAAATATTTTGGATGCGATCGTCTTTATTCCCTTCGAGCAGTGCCAACCATTAAGCCGTGAGTTCAGTAGTATTCCTGTGCGTCCCGGTATTTATGCAATTCGACATAAGACTTATGGGTTGCTCTATATCGGTAAAACCAAAAGTTTACGTGGTCGCTTTAGCGGTGGGTATAAAGCTTTTTTGTGGGGATGGCTTGACAAATACAACGATGAGGATGTGCGGATTGCTGCGCAGGTCATTTCGCATTGGCGAAGCCCCGCGCCACTATTGGAGCTAGAAGCCATCATTTCAAGAGCAACTGAACCCCCTTACAACGCCCAGATTCCCCCTGAAAGGTGACACCATGCAAGCCAAACTCCAAGAGCAAATTTCTTTGGCTGACGCTGAAGTCATTTTAGGTCGATTGCCTAAGCGCATTCGAACGGCTCTAATTGAGCGTGCTGTTGAGATCGAATATCCTATCCTATCGAAGCAGTTATTGAGATGGCGATCGCAAGTTTTCTGGACTCCGAGGCATTGGGCTTTGCAGATTGCAAGCCAGGGCGTGGCCAGTAGAAGCACGATAGATGGTAATTGTGCGATCTAACAATTCGCTCGAAGCGAACTAACGCAGCTCTTCATGCTGAGTTGAAGTTACTTGTAGCTGCTCAAGCAAACCGTTAGATGCTGACTTATTATAGTGGGGAGACATGAACGCCAAGCAAATCAGTAAAATCCTAAGAGACTTGGCTAATCCTGTTATTGCCGAGCATTCACAGCGCTTTTTCAAAACCGGGAAAGGCGAATACGGTGAAGGCGATCAATTTCTGGGCATTCAAGTTCCTGTCCTCAGAGAACACGCCAAAAAATACCGAGGTGTAGAACTCAAAGAAGTTCAAAAGCTACTCCAGTCGGACTTTCATGAGGAACGTCAGTGTGCACTTTTACTCTTGGTGTATAAATTTACCAAAAGCCATGAGCAGGAGAAGCAGTCTATTTATCAATTGTATTTAAATAACACCCAGTACATCAACAACTGGGATTTAGTGGATAGCTCTGCTTATCATATAGTCGGTGCTTACCTCGAAGATAAAGATAAGCAGATACTGTATCAATTAGTTCATTCTGATAGCCTGTGGGAGAGACGCATAGCTATCTTATCGACCTTTCAATTTATCCGAAAGCACCAATTTGGTGATACCCTCCGTCTCTCCAAACAACTCATAGACGATCCAGAAGATTTAATACATAAAGCTGTCGGCTGGATGCTTAGAGAAATCGGTAAA
>JBCBJE010000454.1:0-5020 GCA_038523735.1 Cyanobacteria bacterium J06626_18
ACCCTTTGGTTCACTGCAAGCGTACGAAGACTTTTTTAAGGTGCCAATCCGGTTTCAACAAAGTCACAACAGGCTTGTCTTTCGCCGCGACGCTTTGGACTTACCGACCCCCAAGCGCGATACCTACTTACTTGAGTACATTCAGAAAAACCTAGACCTTTTGCAAGATCATTGGCAGTTGCACGGTAACCCCTCCCAGATATCGCAGCTCCACGATGCCATTGCCCATAATGCCGAGATTTCCGAGTACAGTGCCGAGGCATTGGCACAACAGCTAAACATCAGTCTGCGAGCATTACAGCGTCAGGCCCGCGATCGCGGTTTCACGGTTAGCCAGCTTTTGGAGAATGCCCGCGAAGCCAAGGCCCGCCAGCTACTCACTAACCCCAAACTCAGCATCGAGGCCATATCGGCTCAGCTAGGGTATTCCGATGATCGCGCCTTCCGTAGAGCCTTTAAGCGCTGGACCGGACAAACCCCTGCTGAGTTCCGACGAGGATCAGCGCTCTAGTAGGGGTTCATAATTCAGGGTGTTAAACCATTTCAAGGAAAGTACACAGCTAACTTTCCTTGGCTATCACCGGATATAGAGGTTCCTTGCCATTTAGTTGCCAAAGGCTAATGCACAACATGGTCGCGATCGTGAGCCACACCCAAGACGGGAAAATAATCCAGCCGGCTAGAGGTAGGGTTTGGTAGTAGCTGATAGTTACCACCGCCACCGATAGGAACGGCCCTAAAATAACCATCAGAACTGCCGCTCCCAAGCGTCCCTCAACGGTGAAAATCGTGTTCCAGGTGTCTCCTAGGCTGAGGTGAACGACGAAGAGGATGAGGGGCACGCACAAAAAGGTTTGCCCCATGGCTGACCATACTAGATAGGAAGATACCACCCGCAACACGGCAATACTCATCCAAACGATGGGAAACGCTAGCGGAGGGGGGGCCCAACCCGGACGCTGAATCGATGTGTAACGGCCACTGTTACGGGTATTGTCCAGAATGGAAAAGAGGCGCGATCGCAACGTTACGAATGCAAAAAAGCCGCAGGCGATCGCAGTCATTGTGCCCTGGGGCAAGGTTTCGCTGTTGAGGCTGTCCAGAGCAAAATCCATACCCCACAGCAGCCCTGTCAATGCAGTGACCTGGGCTAGCGTAGCCCCTAAATACTTCAGCGTGGCGGCCTTATCCCACTGAGGATCTTCTAAATCAGTCTGAATTGTCTTATCGCGGGTGGCTTCTTTGACCCCCATGACGGTATTAACGCTGCCTTTCACAAGTTCCTTGCTATTCATGGGTGCTGAAAATAGTGATTCAAGACAATGGATGCGGAATATCAGGATATATCCCGTCGCCAGCTTGATCCTAAGCTGTTAAGCCACAAATCTCCAGAGGGTCGGAAGCGCTGGAGTCTGTGCAATTTATTAGTCGAAGGGAAACTTTTTAGCGGTCGGGTTGAAAAATGCCTCTGGGAATGTGGATCTTGAAGGTTGTGCCTTGGCCGACCTGACTTTCGACGGTGATGATCCCTTCCATCATGGCGACCAGTGAATAGACGATCGCCAGCCCCAAACCTGTTCCATCATACTTTCGTTGAGTTGTCTGGTCGCCTTGACGAAAGGGTTGAAAGATACGATTTAGCTGATCAGACGCAATTCCAATACCCGTGTCCTCAACAATGATTTCAATGCTGTTCAGGGCTATGGCGTTAACTTCAACTTTGATATAGCCAGTGTCAGTAAACTTAATCGCGTTGGACAACAGATTAATCAATACTTGCTTGAGTCTTTTCTCGTCGTTATAGACTTCTGGCTCTTTAAGGTTTACCGCTACTTGAATGTCTAGATTTTTTTTGTCCGCGAGTGACTTAAGCTCGGCCACTGTTGCTTGAATCAGCACATTGAGATCAAAATGACTTGCCTTTAGGTCTAATCGATCAGCTTCAATGGTTGACATGTCGAGAATGTCATTAACCAGAGCAAGCAAATTTTCGCCATTAGTGAAAATACGATTAACCATGTTCTTCTGGTAATCGTTCAGGTCACCTTTGGCTTCGCTCTTCAAAACTTGAGAAAACCCCATAATTGCATTGAGGGGTGTCCTAATTTCATGTGTGACCGTCGCTAGAAATTCAGACTTAAGGCGATTAGATTCAAGCAATTGGAGGTTTTGCTGCTGAATTTGATGACGCTGCTCTTCTAGTTCTCGATTTTGTTGTCGAAGGAGGATATTCGTCTGCCGCAGTTGCTGTTGCGCTGCTTGCGTCCGTTGCTCCGCCTCATACACCCTCATGGCAGTACGAATCAAGCGGACTAAGCTATCGGGCGACAGTCGCGACTTTGCCAAATAGTCCGAGGCACCTGCCTTCATCAGTTCCACGGCAATCTGCTCGTCGCCCTGACCAGTCAATGCGATGATTGGGATTGAGAATCCGTTCTCTCTAAGTTGCCTGACCAATGAAACACCATCGATGTCAGGGAGACGGTAGTCCAAAAATATACAGCTAAAGGATTGATGTCCCAGATGATTCTGAGCGGTCTTGGCATCTTTGGCCTCTGTGACCTCTGCATTTATCGCAGCCTTGGTCAGATGGCGTCTGATCGCAAGCCGATCAACTTCATCATCATCCACGATTAAAACTTTCAAAGTTTCTATCATCTCCAGCCGTCTATCAAATAATAGTTCCATTGCGCCTATGGCATTTCACATAGTGTCCAATATTTGTTCAATGCAGCCATGACTTCAGCAAAGTTTGAAAAGGTGACCGGTTTCAAAATATAGCCAGCGACGTTTAGCTTGTAAGCTTCAACGCGGTCCTGATCCTCGTTGGAGGTTGTCAGCACAATGACCGGCGTATGAGCTATCCGAGGATCGCTGCGCAGCTCGTGCAGAAACTCGATACCATTCATTTTTGGCATATTGATATCCAAGAGGATAATCCGGCGGCTGTTTGGCATGCGTACGCCGTTTAAGCTCTCACCCCGAAGGACTGCGAGGCCCTCCAATCCATTGCCAGCAACATAGAGTGGATTTGTAATATTGTTGCGCTGGAAGGCTCGCTTGACGTTCATTACGTCAACTTCATCATCCTCAACCAACAAGATGTTGACTACTCGTTCCTCCACAGTTTCCCCTTTGCGATCGCTGCCTGTCGCTAAAGTCACGCACATTACTTAGGAATTTCTTCCTACTAGCCCATTTTAAGCACCGCTGTAAAAAATGCCGTCTTCCCAAAGAGAGAGCTAGAAAAATTTATACAGATTTTTTCATTTAGGCCAAGTGAATCGAAAGGTTGCCCCTTTTCCTAGCGCCGATTCAAGTTGAATCTTGCCGCCCCCTGCCTCAATAATCTTTTTCACAATGGACAAACCAATGCCGGTACTTTCCAGTTCATCACGGGCTTTGAGCGTCTGGAAGATGGCAAATATGCGGTCGTGATACTGTGGGTCGATGCCTGGACCATCATCGATCACCGCAAACTGAATGAAGTTTCCCTGGTCTTGAGCTGTGATCTGCACACAGCCGTCGTCATGATCGCGATGCTTAATGGCATTACTAATCAAGTTCGAGAATACTTGCTCTAAAGCCGTGCGGTTGGTTTTCACAGTCGGCATATCACCCAGCACCGCGACTGTGAATTCTGGTGGCAACGAGAGTGAATCGATAATATCGGTCAATAGTTGCCCTACAGCAACTGCTTCAGCGTGACAAGCTTGGCGCCCTACCCGTGAATACTCCAGCAGACCGTTGATCAACCCTTCCATCCGATACACCCGATTGCGCAATAGCGCCAACTGATGCTGGTTTTCTTCGGGTATCTGCCTGCCCAAATCCTCTTCGATCCACTCCGAGAGGTTCGCGATCGCCCTTAGAGGCGCCTTCAAATCATGCGAAGCAATATAGGCAAACTGGTCCAGCTCGATATTACGATCTTTAAGCGTAGCGGTTGTTAAAGCCAGCAAGGAATTGACCTCTTCAAGCTCAGTGGCGCGTGCTTGTAAGTCGATTAGTGCCTGTTTGAGGTCGCGGATATCTTCAATAACGGCGATGAAGGCAGTGACTTCATCATCATCGGTACGTTCAGTCGAAACCGTCACCATTGTCCAAATGGGCGTACCGTCTCTGTGGAGGTAGCGCTTTTCAAAGCGGCAGGAGTATATTTCGGCTCGGAGAAGCTGCTGATAATAATGCTCGTCCTGAGCCGCATCGTCAGGATCGGTAATTGATTGAAAGGTCTTGCCCATCAGCTCTTCAGCGGTGTACCCCAGCAAGTTACAAAACCTTTCGTTGACCTGTAGCCAGCGACCCTCTGCCGATAAGCGCGTCATGCCCACAGCAGCTTGCTCAAACACTGAACGAAATTGCGATTCACTGGCTCTCAGGTCAAGCTCAGCCTGTTTGGCGGCAGAAATTTCGTGAATGGTCCCCACCAGCCGCGGCGCCTCATCGGCTGAGGAGCGCACCAAACGTCCTTGAGAGACTACCCAGTGCAGACTCTGATCCGGCCAAATCAGGCGATATTCTTCTGAAAGCAATTCTTGGGTTTGCAGGGTACGGGCGTGCGAAAAACCCACCGCCGAGGCGACCTCGAACTCCGTCGGCGGTGGGTGGTGTTGGCTTCGATCGGGCCACGGCGTGGTAGCCCAACCCCGAACTTCCGGGGGGGGTCAGCCGAGGTCGCGGGCGGCGGTGATCGCGTGGCTCACGTCCGGCGTCCCGTAGATTTCGGTGGTGCTGATGTGGGCGTGGCCGAGCAGAACTTGCGTTGCGTCGAGTCCCGCTTCGCGGCGCAGCCGTCGGCCGGCGTAGCGCCGCACCATCGACGGCGTGAGGTGCGGGTCGAGTCCGGCCCGGGCACTGAGCCGCACGAACGCCTGGCGGTAGCTGTTGAGCGTCCCGATGCGCCAGAGACCGCCGCGGCGTCGGCGGGTGCGTTCGGCGAGCTGCGGGACGGCGGCGAGCCGGTCGAGCCACGCCGAAACGAGCCGGGACGCTTCGGTGCCGAGGTAGATCACGCGGT
>JBCBJE010000455.1:0-5016 GCA_038523735.1 Cyanobacteria bacterium J06626_18
CAAATCGACATTTATGTCGATTTGTGAAAAATTCAATCGAACTCTTCACACTTAAACGCATTCGCCGTAAAAAACGCTACAGATTCGCTCAAATATAAATTACTTTCTCCTAGAATTTTTCTTTATCTAGATAAAAACCATTCTTCAATTTCATCAAATCCTGTTTATCTATTTTTTGGTGGTGAGATAAAAAGGGTAAGAGGGTAAAGGGCTACTGAAGAGCCCTGGGGGCCGAACAACAAACACGAAAACCGATAAAGTTGTCGCGGTTGACGGGTCGATAGGTGCCACGGGATGCGGAGCGGCAATTCCAGGGATAGTTGCCCCAGGAGCCGCCACGGAAGATGCGAGATTCATTCTCGTCAGAGGATAACCAGGCACTCCCATCTTTCGGAGCCCCTTCATAGTTGCTGTGCCAATGATCCTGACACCACTCCAAAACATTGCCGTGCATGTCGGATAGGCCAAAGGCATTCGCAAGGCCAAAGTAATTTACAGGTGTGGGCTTATTGCGATACTCGCCTTCAGGGCCACCGGCATAGGGTTTTGAAGCGTCGTAATTGGCAAGTTCATCGGTGAGCGTCTTGCCAAAGTAGAAAGGCGTCGTTGTCCCGGCACGACAGGCATATTCCCACTCAGCTTCGGAGGGGAGGCGGTAAGGTCTACCTGTGAGTTCAGCAAGGCGATCGCAAAACGCTACCGCCTTCTGCCAACTCACCCCAACGACGGGTTTATCGGGAGCTACAAAACGGTCTGCCTTATAGTCAGTGGCGGGATTCGTCTCCATCACTGTTTCGTACTGTGCCTGGGTAACGGGGTAACGACCCAGAAAGAAGGCGGGTACCGTAACTTCATGCTGGGGTCCCTCAGTGTCTCTGCGCTCAGGTTCATCATCAGGGGAGCCCATGGTGAAGGAACCTTGGGGGATGAGCACCATATGCAGTGGCAAGGCATCGGTGATCGTGAGAAGGGGTTCCTGATAGCCTTTGCCCGTTCGGGAAACACGACGGATTAGAGCTGGAGCTGTTGTATCAAGAGGCTGATTACTCGATAATTCCATGGCTGCTCTGTTAAGTCGTTACCGTTCTTTTCAGATGCTTAGGAGGCCAGCTAGGTCTTCGGTTGCCCTACCAAAATAGCTGGCCTGGTTTGATTTTTGGATACCTCGATGGATATCGCCGGAGTAGGTCTGGACTCTTCTGCGGTACGCCCGACAGATTCCCATCTGCCAGTTCTGACCAGCCATCACTGACAGTAGAAGAGTGCTGGGGGCCGAACAACAAACACGAAAACCGATATTGTTGTTGCGGTTGTCGGGTTGATTGTTGTTACGGGATGCGGAGCGGCAATTCCTTGGATTGTTGCCCCAGGAGCCGCCACGTTAAATTGCCTACCCCAGCTATGAGGATACAAGATTCGGAGTCAGGTATCAGGGTCAGAATTCAGTATGCTGACCTCCTGTCCCTCATTCTGATTCACACCCTCTATGCCTAACGAGTTGCCGATTATCCAGAAAACCTACGACCTGATTAAGTGGTACGTCCCCATCCTCAATAAGCTGCCGCGCGACCATCGGTTTCAGTTAGGCGATCGTATTGTGACGAGCCTCTACGACCTGCTAGAAAGTCTGATTCGCGTGCGTTATCAGCGCGGTAAACTCCCCCACCTACACACGATCAACAGCAAACTGGAGATCTTACGCTACCAAACCCGGCTTCTCCTTGACTTTGATTTGTTAGCACACAAACGTTATCAGTATGTTGCGCAGCTCATCAACGCGATTGGCACCGACCTGGGAAGCTGGATTAAGCAACAGCAACAAGCTCTGGAGAAGAAACCAGGCGTTAGAGGTCAGCAACCCGTTTCCTCCTACTAACCGTTTCCTGCAACATCAGTGTTTCGCTGTCCCTGCTAGCTCCGAACACCTGAATCTGTCTCCTCCTATCCATGAAACGCCATGGCAACCTCTGGCCCCATATCCTGGAGTTTGAAAATCTGCTGCAGGCAGCCCGACAAGCCCAGCAAGGCAAACGCTTTCGGGCCAATGTCCTGGCCTTCAATCATGCTCTAGAGCAGGAACTATTTACCCTGCAAAGGGAGCCACGGGATCACACCTATCAACCGGGGGCGTACCGCACCTTCGAGATTTGGGACCCTAAGCCCCGTATGATTTCAGCCGCTCCTTACCGCGATCGCGTCGTCCATCACGCTTTGTGTAACATCATCATGCCACTGCTGGAACGGACCCTGATTAAGGATACCTATGCCAACCGCATTGGTTACGGCACCCATCGCGCTTTGCAGCGATTTACGGGCTTTGCCCGACGCTATCGCTACTGCTTACAGGGCGACATCCAGAAATATTTTCCGAGCATCGATCACAAAATCCTCAAAGCCTCGCTCCGTAAGTGGATCAAGTGCCCGGATACCTTGTGGTTGATTGATACTATCATCGATGCCAGTAATGAACAGCATCTGGTCATCGAGTATTTTCCGGGCGATGATTTGCTGACACCCGTGCAGCGCCGCAGAGGTCTGCCCATTGGGAATCTGACCAGTCAGTTGTTTGCCAATTTGTACTTGAGCCCATTCGACCACTTTGTGAAGCGCCAACTGAAGCTGCGATATTATCTGCGGTACGTTGACGATTATGCAGCCTTCTCCGACGACCGGCAGGAACTGGCTGAAGCCCGCTTGGCCATGGAGGAATTTCTGGCAACACTGCGCTTGAAAATGCACCCTATCAAAAGCCAACTCTTTGAAACCCATTATGGGGCTAACTTTGTAGGATTTCGGGTTTTGCCGGATCGGATTCGGGTCCGCAATGACAACCTGAGGCGGGCAAGGCGGCGTATGAAGCAACTGCAGAAAGACTATGCTGCAGGTACGATTTCGCTGAAACCTCTGGTACAGCGCCTTCAAAGCTGGGAAGCGCATCTGATGCATGGCGACACCTATCGCCTCCGGCGCAAGCTGTTTGACCATTATGTGTTTGCGCGCAAAGAACTGACCCGCGATCGGCATCCCGATAGTGAGGAGCTTGAATAAGTAAACAGCTTCATATTTCTTGGCAATTATTCTATCCCGAGAGAGAAAAAGAGTAAGAGGGTACAGGGTTACGGAAGAGCCCTGGGGGCCGCACAACAAACACGAAAACCGACATCGTTGTAGCGGTTGCCGGGTCGAGCGTCGCTACGGGATGCGGAGCGGCAATACCTTGGAGGGTCGCCCCAGGAGCCGCCACGGAGGATGCGGAATTCACTCTCGTCAGAGGATAACCAAGCGCTGCCGTCTGGCGGAGCCCCTTCATAGTTGCTGTGCCAATGGTCCTGACACCATTCCAAAACATTGCCATGCATATCACAGAGACCAAAGGCATTGGCCCCTTCAAAGAAATCAACCGGCGTTGTTGCTTCGCGATACTCCCCTTTGGGTCCATCGCCGTACGAACCAGACCAACCATGCTCTTCATTATCGGTGCCGCGATAATTGGCGTAGTCCGTAGAAATCGTCTCACCAAAATGGAATGGGGTGGTGGTACCGGCACGGCAAGCATATTCCCATTCGGCTTCACTGGGGAGCCGGTATTGGCGGTTGGTATAGATGGTGAGGCGATCGCAAAACTCCACCGCATCCTCCCAAGAAACATTCTCGACCGGGTGGTTATCCCCTTTGAAGTGCGAGGGATCGACCTCAAGCTCACGGTTTATCTGGGTCATCTCTGCCACGACCCGCCACTGCGCTTGCGTCACGGGATACTTCGCCAGAAAGAACTGGGAAAGCGTCACCTCATGCTGAGGGCCTTCCCTATCTAACCGCTCTAATTCCTCGACTGGCGACCCCATGAGAAACGTCCCTGCGGGAATCAGCATCATACGTAGGGGTAGGATACCTTCAGCAAGCCTCTCTTCGTAGAACTGAGGACGTTCCTGGCGTCTATGGATGGTGAGATGAGAAGCGTTGTCCTGCATTTTTATCTAAAGAGAGAAAAAGAGTAAGAGGGTAAAGGGCTACGGAAGAGCCCTGGGGGCCGAACAACAAACACGAAAACCGATAGAGTCGAGGCGGAAGTCGGGATGATAGTCGACACGGGATGCGGAGCGGCAATTCCTTGGATCGTAGCCCCAGGAGCCGCCACGGTAGACACGCCTGGATGAATTGCCACCATCCACCCAGGCACTGCCGTCTACAGGAGCCCCCTCATAATTGCTGTGCCACGAGTCCTGACACCCCTCCCACACGTTGCCATGCATGTCGCTCAGGCCAAAGGCATTGGCTCCCTCAAAATGGTCAACTGGCGTGGTTTCATTACGGCTCTCACCTTCAGGTCCCTCTGCATAGGATGCGCCATAATAGCTAGCCACCTCCGTCGTAATCATGTCACCAAAATGGAAGGGTGTATTTGTCCCTGCCCGACAGCCATATTCCCATTCCGATTCACTAGGGAGCCGGTAGGATCGTTCTGTATAGTGACTTAGGCGCGCACAGAATTCTACTGCATCCTCCCAGGAAACCCTTTCGACCGGGTGATTATCTCCTTTGAAGTGAGCCGGATCAGGCTCTAGTTCCCGCTCCACCTGGGGCATAGCGGCCACAGCGCGCCATTGGGCCTGGGTCACCGGATACCGGCCCATCAAGAACGGGGCAACAGTAACTTCGTGTTGGGGGGATTCGCGGCTGAAACGTTCAGGCTCATCCTCAGGCGACCCCATAAGAAAAGTTCCCCCTGGAATCGCCACCATTTCCAGAGGAAGGTCACCGGGCAGTACTTCAATAAAGCGACGCGTCTGCTGTGGGTAGCGTTGAATTTCCCACTGGGTCTCAGTCTGTACGAGCGTAACCACAGTGAAGTCAAAGCTGCTAAGGCTGATATCTTCGGCGGCTTGCGGCTGTAGGGTAATGACTGTGACCTCTTCTGCCTGCAACGGGGGAGGAAACTCCAGCTCGGTTGCATCAATCGGTTGTCCATCAATGAACTCAAAGGGCTCAAGCGGCGGAAAATTCAGGTATTCGGCA
>JBCBJE010000456.1:0-5010 GCA_038523735.1 Cyanobacteria bacterium J06626_18
AGACCAACCGCCTTCAGACTAACTTGAATCACACATCCGGCTTCTTCTTCTCCAGAGAACAGCCGGATTTTTTATGTCACCGGAGGTGGGGCTGCTGAGGGTCGGGGGGTAGCTACTCTCGGACTGACATCTGATAGGCTTTCGGGCTCACGCCGTACCTTTGCTTGAAGGCGGTGGTGAAAGCAGAGCGGCTCTCATAACCGACGATACGGGCCGCCTCAGTTACCGTCATCCACGGTTCTAGCAGTAGCTGCTGGGCTCTTTCCAGGCGGCGATCGCGCAAATAGCCAAATACGGTGGTGTTAAACATTTCCTTAAACCCTCGTCTCAAGTTGTAGTCACACATCCCGACCTGGCGGGCCAGTTCCAGCAGTGAGGGTGGGTCGGTCAGATTTTTGAGCAAGATTTCTTGGGCGTAGTGGATGCGATCGCAATAGTCAAGATCGAGCAAAGCGGTCTGAGGGTCGCCCTGGTGAATGGTGGCTTCTTCTTCCATTAGCAGCGCCAGCAGCTCTATCGCCTTGCTTTCTAGATACATCCGCTTGGTCAGTCCCTTGTAAGGGCACTGGAGGATTTGCTGCAGCAGGGCACTCATCATCGGGGATGTTTTGCCAACACGCTTGTAGCAAGCGCTCCCGCGCGGTCTAATCAAATGCTTCAGTACTTTTGGCAATTCTTCCGATGAATCGCTGATGAAGGATCGCAGTGCTTCTCGCCGAACAAAAATCGTCACAAAAAAGAAGGGTCCCGTATCCACAAAGTCTTCAATATACCCAGCGAGGCCATCACCGTGAAGAAGAAATCTTCCTTCACTTAGCGAGAAGTTAGTTCCTCTACAAGTAGGAAAGTTAATACTTTTCTGTTTTCCTGAAAGTATGAAATGCCATGTCAATGACCGCATCACTTCACAGACATTCAATAGCAGCCGATCACGATTATGCGTCTTCTCAATCAGCACGCTCATGCCCTTGCGTAACCAAATCCATCGCATCCATCCTTCGATAGACCTTCCCGCGTAATGCCGAGTCCTGTCTTGCTTATCGGTCACATCAAAGTGCAGCTCCTTCTGATCTGACGCTTTGAATTGCTCAAAATATTCTTGTTCACAGTCTAAGAAAATAGTCATGACGCTGTAGATAAACAGCAGAGAAGGAGCTTTTCAAGCTAAGTACTGACTTTCAGATACTAGCTTACTGCTCATTCACTTTGGTCACCACAGTTTTTAATGCTTATCAGCTGTCATTGATCAATGGAGTTGATAGATGGCAGTCAACCTGAGATGGGGCTAGTCTCCGTTGCCTACCCGCCGTAGATAGGTTGCCTGTCTCCTGGCAAATATCTGGCAAGACAGACGTAGCGTTCGATCATCTACCCGCTCATCAGGCGAGAACTCCAAGTTCCCGGCAGCAGGTTGATCCGCCATAACCTCTTAACCCAAACTGAAGTTGAGCAAATTTGTCCGAAACGGTGTTTTTTCGTTCTCGAAACCGTGTTTTGCACCTGCTGCATGGCGATCCGTTGTATGGTTCCTTCAGTGCAATTACTGAGTTTCATTCTCAATAGTCAAGGATTTGCAATCCACCGCAGAGCACAGCTAGAGAAACTTCTATGCGCCTCTTGTAGCTTTCTTATTTTATACAGGCACTCAGGGAGTCCTCTAGCTTTTAGCGCCGCCGATTAAGCGGCTCTACTTGACCCTGCGATCAATAGGTACAGCCCGCACCAGCTTTCTAAGTTGGTGCTACTTGAGGCTGCGTCCTGATCGATTCGCTGCTTACTGACCCCCAATAAATCTGAAAATCACCCAAGGAGAAAATTCAAAATCATGATCCAAGTTAGTCTGTTCACTGGCCCCGACTACCTAATTGAAGCCGAAGGTTCCGTCTCGGCCCACGCCTTTCTCGCTACCAATGGCGTCATTCCTGAGGGCGGTTTAGTCGTCTCGGTCGATGCCCCCAACCTGAGCGAGTTTGACCTGACGGGCGTTGCCGTCGAGGGCGGCGAAATTGTAGCCGTGCGCGACGGCGGGTTTGACCTGCGGATGACGGAATACACTACGCTGGTGAATCTGCCTATTGCCGATGACGGCGAAACCGAAGCGGAGGAAACCGCGAGCTTTGCCTTAGCAGCAGGAGACGGCTACGAAATTAACTCTGACTACGGTAGCGGCACTTTCAACCTAGTGGATACGAGAGCGGATATTCCGCGCGGTGTGGTGACCGAGCCTAACAACATTATCGGCGTCGCGGTCGATACGCAGATCACCCCTGACAACCCGTCCTTCGCAGCTGCTGAGGGCATCTCCTTTGACATAGGCAACCGCTACCTCAACGCTGACGGCACCTACACCTATATCGACACCTATCAGGATGTGGATCTGTATCAGCTGGAACTGAGTGCAGGAGATACCATTGCAGCTGAACTATTTGAGGTTGAAGGCAATCTGAGACCTGATTTTGCCAACTACGGCTTTCCATCGGGCTTCGCAGCCTTTGATGCTGATGGCAATCGATTGATTGGTAGTTCGTCTTTTTTTACCCCTGCAGCTCCTGACAAGTTATTCGGTAGCGCTAACGGTTTGCAAGGTGCCTACAACGAAGATGGCACGGTTAATTTCGATGAAACGGAAGCCTACCTCGAATTTACCGCACCCGAAGATGGCATCTACTACATTGGGGTGTCTGACACCATAACGGCTACGCCTGAATACAACACAGTTGGTATCCCTTACGACATTGAAATCCCAGATTCGGGAACTCATGACAAAATCGGGTTTGGCAACTACGAAATCGAGATTGACCTCATAACGCCCGATAACCCTCGTAAGACGGGAACCCCTACACCCCCGGTCAGCAATCCCGACGTCACCAATCCTCCAACTCTTTCTTTAAGTGCAAATCCCAATACTGAGGATAGTGAGGGAAATCTTATTCCAGGCGTCGTGGAGTATATCGAAGATGGCGTTTCTAGGGTCAACTTCACGATTCAAGCGGAGGGCGACATTCCGGACGGGGGCATTGAGTTTGTCCTCAACAGCAATGCCAATCTATTTGACTACGTTTCATTTAATCAACAGGATAGGCTTCCCAGCACCATTGGCGGACAATCCCTAGGCGCGTTTTACAACGAGGACGGCATTCCTACAGGGATTCGGCTCCTGATTGAACAGCCAACCATGGTCGTTACCTTGGAAGCGAGCAATCCGGATAATGCTTTCGTTGATTTTTTAGGGGTAGAGCCTTACATAGATAATGTGTACGAGCCGATCGAAACCGACGGTGCCGAGGACGTGACCTTCTTCTTGCAACCTGGCGAGGGCTACACGATTGACAGTAATGCTGGGGAAACAGACGTCACTTACTACGATACGCTTGCCGACGTTCCAGCGTCTACGGGGGGTGGCAGCACCGTCCCCGAGGTAGGCGTTAGCATTAGTGAAACGCAGCTGATTGAAACTCAACAAACTGAAACCACGCTGACCTTTACTCTGTCTGAGCCCCCGCCTGCCGAAGGCTTAACGGTGCTGCTGGATAGCGATGACAACACAACCGTTGGTAGTGTTCTGAGTCAGTTTGATGTGCTCAATGCCCAGGTAGTTGGCGGTGATTTTCCACTTGCCAACGCGGATCGTTCTGGCTTCTTTTTCAATATCACTGAACAAACAGCCACCATTACCCTGGCGGTCTTTGATGAGCTAACGGTTGATACCCCTGGCACTTCGGCGGATTCTTTTCAAGAAGGTATCCTCGACCTGACCTTTGCCCTGGAGCCACAGCTTAACTACACCATCGACCCCGACGCCAGTGAAGTCAATCTAACCATCGCCGATAATCCCGACTCACAGATTTCTGTCACGCCCAGCGCATCTAGCGATACTTTGATTGAATCCGAAGGCAGTGTCGGCACGCTCAGCTTAAGCCTGGGTGCGCCACCGCCCGCAGCAGGCATAACCGTTACTCTCAGCGCTGATGCGCTCGCTGAATTTGATACTGAGGCTATTGAGGTGGAGGGTGGCACGCTGGCGGCGGTGAGAGACGACGGGCTGGATATTACCGTCACCGAACAAGACGCCACGGTGAGCCTGCCGATTCTTGATGATGGCATTGATGAGGTGGGCGAGACAGCCACGTTTACGGTAGAACCTGGCGACAACTATGAAACCGCTGAGGCAGTTGCTACGGTCACGTTTTCTCTGAGTGACACGCCCGGACAGGCGAGTGCCCCAGAAGAAGTTGAGGACAACAGCACTATACCGAACGCCAATTCCCTCGGTTTGAGTGCCGATAACCCGACGGTATCGATTCGCGGCGGTTTATCTCAGAGCGACCCAGAGTTGCTTGGTTCAATTATTGGCTATTCCGAAGAGGTCGACTTCTACTCGTTCACCTTAGCGGCAGGACAGACGGTTGCTTTAGATATTGATGGCCGTGATGACTTTGCGAGTTTCATTACTTACCCAGACGTCTATATACAACCTGAATTCCAAGATATCCCTCAGACTGTTGATAGCGAACTGCGCTTGTTTGATGCCGCAGGTAACGAGCTGGCTGCCAACAATGACGGTGCGGCCCCTGGGGAAGACTTCTCCCGCGACCCTTACCTAGAGTTCACGGCCGAAACCGCCGGTACCTACTACGTGGGCGTCAGTGCCTTGGGCAACCGTAACTACGACCCCTTCACACCACTCAGCGGTAGCGGCTGGACCTTCCCAGAGGTAGGTGTGTTCTACGGCGACTACGACCTCACCGCCACCCTCACCGAAGACCCCGGCGGTCCTGTGGTCCCTACTCCCGGCAACGATACCCTCACCGGCACCGAAAGTGATGAAACTCTCTTCGGCGATCTCGGCGATGACACCATCTCTGGCAGTGCGGGCGACGACATCCTTCGGGGCGACCTCAACACCCGCAGCCCCCAAGACAGCGTGATGGGCGGCAACGACATCATCTTCGGTGGCGACGGCAATGATCGCATCGGCGGCAAGTCCGGCAACGACATCCTCAGCGGCGA
>JBCBJE010000457.1:0-5003 GCA_038523735.1 Cyanobacteria bacterium J06626_18
CAAAGCGTTGCTAATCTGGGGACGAACGCAACACCTTGAGGCAGATTTCTCTGGTAGAACTTCTCTTCATTCTCGCACCGCTAATTGTGGGCAGCGTGGTCTTAATCGTGTACTTAAGGCTCAGAAAACTGATGTCTGCTCCAATGTTATGGGAAACTGCTGCATTTGGTCTTGTGCTTGTTTTTACAAAAGCTTTTTTCTTCGAGGTATTAAGCTTGGGTCCCTTTGGATTGGTCCTCTACGGGTATCCGCTACTGCTACTGATAAGTCCTTCCTACCTGGGTTCTACTGAGTAATCTTCGAACGCTGCGCAGCCTTTTGCTATCGCTGTTCCGACAAAAGCGGATTCAACGCCAACGGACTATTGCCTTGGGCGTCTTGGGCATCAGCTTAATGGGCTTTACTTGGATCGATCCTCTGATGGTTGATTTCAGGCTGTATCGATCGCCCCGAGAAGCGATCGTTCACGCTGTTGCAACTGGCGAACTGCAACCTACATCGCTAACTCAGAACGGACGCCGCATTCTGCCAGAGACCGCAGCCCCTAAGACCCGCTCTAAACAAATTTTGCTCGTGGAGCAAGACCCCAACTTGGTTCTTAAGTTTGAACGGTACTACATCGGTTTTGGAGACGGTTTAGCAAGCTATCTATATCACGCTGACAATCAAGATATCTCGATTACGCTAGAAGCATACGAAGCTAACCGCCCTCCCGATGGTCCTTCCTCTCTTGCTATCAAGAAGCTGGACGAACATTGGTTTTGGCAGGTGGAAACATCGTTCTGACGCCTTATTTTGTTGACGCATCTTCAAAACACCTCAGCTTATGAATCGACTGTTCACACATCGCCTGGTTACGATCGCCTACCTAACCCTAGGATTAGGAGCCAGCGTAGCACTGACCGGATGCAGTGAGGCTTCACTCGACACATTTGAAAACTCCGTTGACACGACGGTTGAAAATACCCTCGACAACTTAGAAGGCACATTCGTAGTAGATAATTACGAAGCCACAGCCACGACGGTTTACACTTGGCAGGCCGAATATCGACCTAGCGGCGTCACACAAGACCGCCCTCGCGAAGGCCGCATCGAGACCTTTGAATCTTCCTATCGGGTCAATGTCAATGGTCAACCCGCTACCGAGAAAGCCGGCACTAGTGCCGACGAAAAGGGACTGTGGTGGCCAGCGCTTCCTCCCAAACCAACGGTCGATGAGCTGGAAGCACGTCAGCAGGGTCGAGAGGGCTTTTCAGAACCGCAGATTCAGAAATCTGTAGAGTACACACTGGCATTTGAAGAAGACGGCGAAATGATTGCTCTCAAGACCGAATACCCGGTGTACCGCGAGGCGGCTAAAGCCAATGAAGCGGGGCGATCGCTTAAGCTCACACTGGGGCGTGAGGATGCGTACGTCTGGAAGGCGGAAATGCAGTAAGCAGCCTCACGGATAAAAGCTTAACCGGGGCAATCCCAGTTGTTCATCCAGACCATGCATTAGGTTAAAGCACTGCACTGCCTGTCCCGCTTGCCCTTTCATCAAGTTATCGATCGCGGACATGACAATGACTCTGCCGGTACGAGAATCGACTTCCACGCTGAGATAGCAGCGGTTAGTTCCCCAGGCCCATTTGGTCTGAGGATAGGTACCTGTAGACAAAACGGTTACCCAAGGACAGTTGCGGTAGAACGCCGAATAGATGGTGTGCAAATCCTCTCGTACCAACCCTGGATCGCGGAGGTTAGCGTATACCGTCGACAGAATTCCCCGCACCATCGGTATTAAGTGAGGGGTGAACTGTACGAGTACCTCACGTCCTGCCAAATAGCTGCAAATTTGCTCGATTTCGGGAGTATGTCGGTGTTTAGCGACACCATAGGCTGCCAAAGAGTTATCAGCCTCCGCTAGCAGCAGGTTTTCCTTAAGTTTGCGGCCTCCACCTGAGGTACCTGATTTGGCATCGACGATGATACTGTCAGGCTGGGCCAAACCCTGCTTCAGGAGCGGTGCGATCGCCAACAAACTGGCCGTCGGATAGCAGCCTGGACATCCGACTAGGCTAGCCCCTTCAATGCGATCATGGAACAGCTCCGGTAATCCGTACACAGCCTCCTGATTGGTAGATTTATCCATGCGATCGCCCCCGTACCAGGCTTGATACACCGACAAATCCGTAAATCGATAATCTGCCGATAGGTCAATAACCTTACATCCTCCAGCCAACAGTTTTGGCGTCAAGTCATAGGCGATACCGTTCGGTAGGGACAAAAAGACCGCGTCACAACGCTCTCCAATCGTTTGAACATCCACCGCTTCTACTTGCAGCGGTATATTTCCTTGCAAGTGGGGATAGATGTCAGTGTATGCTTTGCCAGCGCTGCTGCTACCTCCCAAGTAGGTGATTTCTGTATGCGGGTGTTCGCTCAGCAGACGTACTAGCTGGATACCTCCATAGCCAGAGGCTCCTACAATGCCCACACGAATTGATTCAGACTCGCCCATAATTATTAAATTGCTAGCCGATGTAAGGTTTGTAATGCTTCTTCGGGAACAAGGACAAGGATAACGATTTTGGCTCGAAGAATTTATCTATGACGAAACATTACCCGAAGGAAATCTGGGATGAACCGTCGTGCTAATCCTGGATCCGTTGGGAAACTCGCTTTGCTTTGGCTACTTTGGGGGGACGTTCCGGGAGAATACCCTCTGGCCGCATGAGTAGAACGACCTGCAGCAGCACCCCAATCAGCAACAGTCGAAGAGGGCTAGCGCGGGCAATCCAGGCGGCTGGCAAGCGGTTGGTCAGTAGTTCCGTGCCTGACCAGATGCCCCAAATCACCAAGGCCCCGACGATCGCGCCGCGCGTATTGCCGCTCCCCCCGGCAATCAGCATGACCCACACCATAAAGGTGGCAAATTCTGGTTGAAACGCTTCGGGACTGATAAAGCCAACGAAATGGGCATAGAGCGCCCCCGCCAACCCCATGACCATTGAGCCCAAGACAAACGCTTGTAGGCGAAAGCCAATCACATTTTTACCAGCTGCTAAGGTTGCAGGTTCATCTTCCCGCACAGCCCTTAAAACACGCCCCCAAGGTGAGCGATAGGCGCGATCGCTAGCCCAAAAGACAAGGCCCAAAGCGACCAATACGACTGCTAGCATAACCCAAGTGCCGTGAGTCCTCAGAAGAGGAATAGCCGTGGTCAGCCAAGTCAGCGGTTTAGGGATGCCGGCGATACCGCGTACCCCGTTGGTCAGCCAAGCTTCGTTTTTAAGCAAAAGGCGTACGATTTCGGCACTGCCAATAGTAGCAATCGCCAAATAATCGGATCGTAGCGGCAGCGTAATCAGCCCAATTACAAATGCCAACACACCCGACAGCAACATCGCCAACAACACGCCTAACATGACTGGAGCATTGAAGCCGCCCAGATAGGCGTCGTCGGGCGCTACCGAAACCAGGGTGCTGGTGTAGGCTCCCACGGCGAAAAAGGCTCCCACACCAATATTCAACATGCCAGCGTAGCCCCACTGGATGTTCAATCCGAGGCAGAGAATCGCATAGATACCCGTCAGCGTGAGAAAGAAGACGCCATAGTTAATCAATCCTGAAAAGTCCATTTAGCGCCCTCCTAAAAGCCCTGTGGGTTTGACAATCAGCATGCCAACCAAAATGGCAAAGGCTACCGCCGCTTTGTACTCTGGCGAAATAATCAACGTTGATAGTTCAGACGCCAATCCGATTACTAGCCCGCCGGCGATCGCGCCATAGGGACTGCCAATGCCCCCCAAAATAGCCGCCGCAAAAATAGACAGTAGCACTCGCCAGCCCATTGTCGGTGATAGCTGCGTATCTAGTCCTAAAAAGGCGCCAGCAGCACATGCCATCACCGCTCCAATGAGCCATGTCCAGAGGACGACTCGATCAGTATTAATGCCGGTAACCTTAGCCAAGTCTATGTTGTCGGCCATGGCCCGCATCGCTTTACCGGTACGAGTGTTCTGCAAGAAAAAGTGAAGGGCCGTCACAAGGGCGATCGCGCCGACAATGATGACGAGCTGATCAGGTTTTAGGCTCAGCCCTGCAAACCGCCAGGGAGTTTGAATGCCCTGACGATATACCAACTGGTCCGAACCCCAAATGAGTTGAATCAGACTCCGCAAGATGAGGGCGATACCAAAGGATGAAATCAGCAAAATCACCGGGGGACGACGGCGAAGCTGCCGGAATACCAAACAATCTACAGCGATCGCAACAATCGCTGTAGACAAGCAAGCAATGGGTAAACTTACCCAAAAAGGTAGCCCCGTCTGAATGCTCGCAAAGGCAAAATAGGCACCTATGGTCATCAGGTCCCCGTGAGCAAAGTTGGCAAAGCGCAAAATGCCAAAGGTCAGCGACACCCCGATTGCCCCCAGCGACAAGATGCATCCCAAAACAATGCCGTAAATAATCAGCTGCAAGAAATCAATCACGGACTTACACGATAGGTCTCGCTGTTATTAAACGCGATTTGGTTGCACTTGTGGCGGGTAATCATTCCTGAGATAACTTGTAACACTTCAACTCCAACTGCGATTGCATCTTATCCGCGACTACGACTAGACGCAGTACAAAAGCCATGCAGCCCAATCGCAATGACGACGGCACTCAAGAGAAACCAAACACCTTCAGCAAATAGATTAATCCGGTGAATATTTTGCTGAGTTGCCCGAATAAAGAGAGTATCGAGTCCGGCTGACTGTTGGGCGGCTAGCTCGAACGCCGCTTGAGCCTTTTGTAGAGCATCCCAGTCAATCAGAGCGTAGTAAGCAAAGATGGCAGCCCCCAATGCGCCGGGCAAGATTAACCCAAAAGTCAGCACGATTCGTCCCATGGCTCAGAGTCCTCTCAGTTCAGCGCGGTACAACACTAGGGTAGAGGCTTGAACAAATTCCCCCGCAATCGCTGCCGAGGGACGCAGCTGTGTTCCTGCAGTTGCCTGAGCTCGACACAAAATC
>JBCBJE010000458.1:0-5000 GCA_038523735.1 Cyanobacteria bacterium J06626_18
CTAATGGCGATCGCCGCCCTTATGGGGCTTGGCATTTGGGCCGGTATGCGGAATACGTTGCAAACAGCTACTGGCGATGTCAGCGGAGCCAGTGCCCCTGCCGAAGCCGAGACACCAGAAGCAGCGGTTGAGTCTCCAGAAGCGGCTACTGTTGACTCTGAAGCCATTGCTAACGCTGTGGCTGAAGCCCCCGATGAACCTGAAGTTGAACTCTTTCCTGAGGATGCAGCAGCGGCCCCCCCCGAAACTGCAGGCTCTGAACCCATCACGTTTCAAATCAACTTGGAAGATGATTCTTGGATGCAGGTTCGCGTGGATGGCGAGGAAGTCTACGAAGGGACGCTAACTGCCGGGACTCGCGAATCTTGGACCGCTCAAAGCGAACTACAGATTATCGCGGGCAATTCGGGCGCGGTGTTGTATTCCTTTAATGGCAGCGATGAGACGCCTCTGGGCGCACCCGGCTCAGTCACCAACCTGACGTTGACGCCAGACACTGACCCCCAGACACTCCAGCCCCAATAGCTTGGTCATACCTCTACAATTAGGACAACTTGTCTTGTTGATTCCTGCTAGCTCAAGCTATGACCTCTACCCCTGAGACACAGACGCTGCCGCCTGAGCAGACTGACAGCACGCCGTCCAATTACTTAAATGAGGCTCCGGATGATGTCGAGATGTCCATTTTTGACCATCTCGAGGAGCTCAGGCAGCGTATTTTTTATGCCCTCATTGCGGTTGTAATCGCCATCATTGGCTGCTTTATTGTGGTTGACCGCATTGTTAAGCTCCTAGAGGTTCCAGCTCAAGGGGCAAAATTTCTGCAGCTTTCCCCGGGCGAATACTTTTTTGTTTCGTTGAAGGTGGCGGCTTACAGCGGCATTGTGATTGCTAGCCCCTTCATCCTGTATCAAATCATCGCCTTTGTGTTACCTGGATTAACACGACGTGAGCGGCGGTTGTTAGCTCCCATTGTCTTGGGCTCCAGCATTCTATTTTTCATTGGCTTGGGATTTGCCTACATTGCCCTCATTCCAGCCGCCTTAAACTTTTTCATCAACTATGGCGAGGGCGTCGTCGAACAGCTCTGGTCCATTGATCGCTACTTCGAGTTCGTCCTGCTGCTGCTCTTCAGTACGGGCTTAGCGTTCCAGGTCCCGGTTATTCAGTTTTTGTTGGCCCTACTCGGCATTGTCAATTCCGACACGATGCTCCAAGGCTGGCGCTACGTACTTCTAGGCGCAGCCGTTTTGGGTGCAGTCCTCACCCCGTCAACAGATCCAGTCACCCAAAGCCTGCTGGGTGGAGCCGTGTTGTCACTTTACTTCGGCGGTATTGGGCTCGTGCGATTGTCGGGGCGGTGATGGGTTGGTTCTTGTTTTTGGTTCTTGGTTCTTGGTTAATCATTGATGGTTGATAGTTGGTGGTATTGGGGCGAGGCACTTGGAGCGTAGAGTCTTGATATGTGATAAGCATACGAGCCAAATGCCTCGCCCTTAAAGATTTCGCGCTCCCTCTCCCTTTGCTCTGCGTCCCTTTCCCCACTCCCCACTCCCATTCCACTCTCCACTCTCCACCCCATCACTCCCCCACGCCCCCATATAACCGCTTGTTAAGCAATTCCCACAGTAGGGCGATCGCTTTTCTAGAATAAAAACATGTAGGAGGTATATCTACTCAGTAGGCAGCCTACCCTGCTCTTCACTGCAATCCTTTGTCGAGGGGCTTCTCTACCCACCCACCCTTAGCTGAAATTCGTCACTCGAGAACCCTCACTCCAGCAGGCATCGCTGTCTCACTCACAAAGGCGCAAATCGCCGAGGAGACTCTATGTATCAAAAGATTCTGGTTGCCCTCGATCACTCCCAAGTCCGCCCGACTCTGCTCGACGAAGCCATCGGCATGGCTAAAGCAATGAACGCGGGCCTGATGTTAGTTCATGTACTGTCTGCCTATGACGACGCTAGCCCAGGTCTGCCGGTACGGGGCTATCACTCTTACTATCCCATCGTGAATAGTACTGCCTGGGAGACGTACCGAGAGCGCTGGTCTGATTACGAACAGTCTCGCCTGGAGGAACTGAAAACTATTGCCGAAGAAGCGAATGCAGTTGGGGTTCAGGCTGAGCTAACCCAAACGGCGGGTGATCCGGGCCGGGTCATTTGCGACGTAGCACGATCCTGGGGTGCTGACCTTATCGTTGTCGGTAACCGAGGCCGTGCGGGCCTGACTGAGTTTCTCCTAGGAAGCGTCAGCAACTATGTGATGCACCATGCCCCCTGTTCGGTACTAGTTGCCCACAACGCCACGGCTGAAGCGAAGATATTGTCTAAATCCGAGGAAGGATCTTCCGTCACAACTCAAACTTGACGCTGGAGCGAGCTATGCGGCATTGCTACATAGAAACCTAAACCGGTGAAGGCGGCGCCATTGGGTGGCCTGGGTGAGTTTTTTCACTCAGGCCATTTGCTTTCAGAGGCTTTGTCGTGAGGCTTTTTGACTGCTATTGACACAAAGTCCAAAAGCCTCACGACAAGGCACATCGAAAACAATTTCTGGATTGTGTTCAGGGTCAAAAGAATTAGGCTCTTATCCAGAGGTCGCGATCGCTTCCCTTGGTATCAGTTCATCGAGTATCTGAAAACGAATATGGTTGATAGCCAGATCGCGTAACGAGAACTCTTCCGGCTTGTCGACGGCAGTCATCTTGCTAAAGGAAATCCCCTTACCGATTTCGGTGTGGTACCAGGCTAACCCCATGAAGAAGCGCTCAGGATAAGGACCTCGCTCAATCACATCGTCCACGTTGGATTCCATCGGCAGCCAACCCACGCCAGGGACATAAAACTCGAGCCAGACATGATTAAAGTCAGGTTCTAAAGGCAGGTGGCGGTATTCAGGCCGGGGCGGACATTTGTAGCGCCCAATTGTGCGGCAGGCAATGCCATTCAGGCGCGCCAGCGCCAACAACACGCCGACATACTCCCCACAAGAGCCAATACCCCGCTCCAGAGCGATATCGGGGGTATCAATTTTGGGCTGAATTCCGTAAGAGAGGCGATCGTATACATAGTTGCGGATCTTCAGCATCTTTCGTAACACGTTGGTTTCCGTCCCCACGCCCTCTTGAGCAGCCTGCTGGATAGTAGGTGTATCCATTGCTAGATCATCATTATCCACTAGGTAGTGCTGGAACTCGGGCGGGAGGGGCTGTTCCGCATCAATATCGCTAGGGGTAAGGTGATATTTGAGGCTGTACATCTCGACAATCGCCTTCCAGCCCAAAAGTCCTCCTTGAAAGGGCTGCAGCTGATCAAATCGAAAGACGGCAACCTGCTGACCATTCTGCTCTTCAACCGTGAAGGGGTGACCGATAGGTTCCACATGGCGGACGCGCTGGCGCAGAGTGTTGGAGGGTAGCGCAATTCGCCATTCGACTTGGTTGAGAGTGATGGCGTCGAGGGGCAGAAGTTCTTCCACATAGGAGAACTCCACTAGGTAGCCATTAGAGAGCGTGTAGTGCTCAGCTTGGTTGGTATGAAGATAAAGCGGATGAATGAAGGTGCGATCGCGAAATGTCAGTTCATAGGGCGACTCACTATTGGGATCGTCACGAACATAGGGTTCTTCATCGGCATACACGATATAGCAAATGGGGTCCTGTTCAGCCGGTCCGTAAAACGCGATGCCGGTGGGTGAACTGTAGGGAGTCAGGGCACTGAGCTGTATCACTCCCGTAGCCCGATCCAGGCAGTAGACCGTCTGCTCCACCTGATCGCATACCCACAGCCCAGCCTCTGTGATCGTCATTGTTTCCGGACCGACACCAGGCTGTGGAAACTTTTCCAGGAGTTCGCCCGTATTGCGATCAAACAGGTGGATATAGCCAGATTTCTGACAGCTTGCATAGACGGTGTTCTCCCCAACAGCGACTCCAGCTACGGGATAGGGCAATTGGGCGAACAAGGTGGGCTTCAGGGTTTGGCGATCGCACCAAAACACGGCTTCATCCCTTGCAAACCAAAAGGTGTCTTGCCATAGGGAAAGCCCAACCGCATCGATCCATGCCTCCTCTTCTAACTGATGCGGGTTCAGGATAGTGGTGTTATTGGTTGCAGGATTGACGGCAAGCAGATACCCCCTAACGGTATCGATGGCAAAGAGGCGATCGCCCTCTGCCGCCAATCCTGACAGGGCATAAACACCAATTGGGCGAATCGTTGGTAGACGCGATATTCCATTAGGGAACCCAGGCTCAGGCGTGGACATGACAAATCCGACTCAAAATTTGGCTCAAAGCAAACCAGCAAAGCGCTTTAACCTTTGCTCAAGGTTTTTATTATACGGAGCCGCAGCCCTCTTACACTGCAATCTGTGACACCGACAGGGTTATTCCAGCGCTGTGTGGAGTTTCTGTTGAAGTCGAAAATTCTTAGCGGAGTCAGGAGTCAGAATTCAGACAGAAATTCGGAAGGTGTTATACCAATTCTGTGTGGGGCAGCTACACATTTCGTCCAAAGCGCACAGCCGTGCGCCCTTACAGATTCTTGATCTGTACCGTGATTTGTGGAAATGGTGTTTAGATATGTTTCCAGACACCAACCCACAGATGATGTGACGGTGGCCATTGATCTGAATTGGACGGCATCCCGAATTAACGAGATACCGCTCCAATTCAGTGAGTTCGCTTCAAGCTTTCTACTCAACAAAGACAGAGCGCAGATTATCGACGTTAGCCTGCATCACGGTTAGGAAGTCGCCGGTTTCTGGAACATTGCCTGCAGGGTCGAAAACGACACTCGCGACACCCAGTTCCTGCTGCTTGGATGATGTGGGAAGGGGAGCCCTTGCCTGAGAGCGTCGAGCGCTTGCAGGAACTGGGTGTCGCGAGTGTCGTTTTCGACCCTGCAGGCAATGTTCCAGAAACCGGCGACTTCCTAACCGTGATGCAGGCTAACGTCGAAAATCTGCGCTCTGTCTTTGTTGAGTAGAAAGCTTGA
>JBCBJE010000459.1:0-4999 GCA_038523735.1 Cyanobacteria bacterium J06626_18
ATCATCTACGCAGCTATAACCCTGTAGAGATGTTGTCCCAGACAATCGCGATAGGTGGTTTTGGCTATGTGCATTAAACGTAAGAAGCAGCTCCCCATATTGTTCAACAGCATTGGAGTTTGAGTGTGTTAGCAGGCTCGATCGATGCTCAATTCATTACTTGATATGGCTGCTTCGATATGGCGGATTTGAGTTGTTGCTCAAAGTGTGCCAAATTGATGCCGAACCCTTCTCGCAGCACACGTGCTGCCACCCCGGCGGGATGTCCTGCGGCTTCAATTTCCGCCGTTTCTTGCAAGATGCCCAGAAGCAGATGTTCTGGCGTGCTCTGAGATTGACCTGCCTCCGCTGCCTGTTCGTGTGCAAGCTCCAGGACTCGTTTGACGCGGGGGCAAACGGCCGATGAGGGGGTGCCGGAATCTCAACAGAGGGATTGGGGCGGGCACCGACGATCGCCACAATGTGATGTTGGATAGCCTCAAACGTAACGCCTGCTGTGGTCAAAGTCTCTGCAGCAAAACTGGAACCCTCGGCGATCAGTCCTAGCAGCATGGCTTCGGTGCCGAAAACATCCATATTTAGCGCGCGAATGGCCTGCTGCCCCAAGCGCATAACTCCCAGTGCAGCAGGGGTATAGTTTTGCTCTGAAAAGTGCAGCTGCATATCTTCAGCCAGGGAAGCAAAGGCAACGGCCTTCAGAATGTAGTCAAACGTGGCTGCATCCGTCGTGCCCCAGCTTGCCGCTTTCGCTCCCTCGTTTTGATAGATTTTCGTGAAAGACACTCATAGATCTGGGTGTCGCCGCCAATCAGAGACTTCATCATCCACTGCCAGTAACTGGCGATCGCCTGCATCTTGACCGTGCTAAAACCAGCCTCTTGCCGCATTTCTGATCGCGCTAAGTCCAGCATTTCTTGCCACTCGGCTTCTCTGTCCTGAAATCGGGCTTCGAGGATAGCTTGCTGTTCGGGAGTGAAATAGGTTTCCGACATCGTGATTGTCTCCATCGCTTCAATCAGGTTTTCCACCGCAACCGACTGAGTCGTCTGGAGTTCATTGGCGATCGCATTCAAACGCTTGAGCAATGTGCGCGATAGGGCAATCTGCTCACGTACGCGGGCACAGTACAGGTCAATCACCTGTGGCAACGCATAGTCAGGATTCTCTAAACAGTCGCGAATTTCCGACAGCGAAAAACCCAGTTGCCGCAGCGACAAGATTCGCTGCAGCCGGATGATATCCTGTTCGCAATATCGTCGATGTCCTGAGCGTGTCCGATCAGAGGGCGAAAGCAGGCCAATTTCGTCGTAATAATGCAACGTCCGGATTGAGAGTCCCGTTTGTTGTGCCAGCTCACCAATTTTCATCAGGCTCGACATCTTTACCTCGGTCCTTTGATTGTCAGACGATTGCGGTTGATGTTCGCATCGTAGAACCTGACATTACGTGAGGTGCAAGGGGGGTGGGGCCGCAGCGTACACTTTTCTTAAGTTAGTAAAGAACCCCCTTCTATGACTGTTGCTACCGAAGCCAATCCCTTGCTTTCTTTGGACTACATCCCTGCGCTGGAGTCTATCGGGGACGATTACTACGATGTCGTTGCCGCTGCCGAATTTCCTCAGCACACGCTACGCTTTCGAAACGACGACATCCTGCAGCAGTTGGGGCTCGACCCCGCAGCGGTCAGTGATGAGCATTTTGTGGAAGCCTTTGGTAAGTTTCAGGGGCGATCGCCCCTCCTCGCGCTCCGCTATCACGGCTACCAATTTGGCGAATACAATCCCTTCCTGGGCGACGGGCGCGGCTTTCTGTATGGACAAGTGCGGGGGCTAGACGGTGAGCTATACGACTTTGGCACCAAAGGCTCTGGCCCTACCCCCTACTCTCGCGGCGGCGATGGTTGCCTAACTCTCAAAGGCGGCGTGCGAGAAGTCCTCGCGGCTGAAGCTCTCCATGCTTTAGGCGTCCGCACTTCTCGCACGCTGAGCATGATTGAAACGGGAGAATCCCTATGGCGCGGCGATGAACCGTCGCCGACGCGATCGTCCGTGATGGTGCGCTTTAGCCGGTCACACATTCGCTTCGGTACCTTTGAGCGGCTGGACTACCTGAACCGCACCGACCTGATTCAGCGCCTGCTGGAACACGTCATTGAGGTTTACTATCCCGAGGCGCGACTATTCACGGACCCCATCGAGCGCTATACCCACTTTTACGCAGAACTGGTGGAGCGCACTGCGGAACTGGTGGCCCAGTGGATGTCCGTGGGTTTCTGCCACGCGGTACTGAATACTGACAACATGTCCATCACAGGGGAAAGCTTCGATTATGGCCCCTATGCCTTCATGAACAAATACGATCCAAGCTTCACCGCTGCCTACTTCGACTATGCCAGCCGCTACTGCTACCGCAACCAGCCCGCCATTTGTCACTGGAATCTCCGTATGCTGCAGCGACCGCTGAAGCGCATCATTCCTCAAGAAAATCTAGACGCGGCACTCGCCCAATACGAGGACCACTATTGGCGCTACTACCACCAGCGGATGCTCCCCAAGCTGGGCTTTGAGTCTTTGCCAGATGGGATGGGTTCGGAGCTGGTAACTCAAACCATTGAACTGCTCACGAATGTTGAGGTGAGCTATCACGTCTTCTTTCTGGAGCTGACCCGCCAGTTTGCGGCTACCTGGCAAACCGATGCCGATCAGATTTTTAGCACTACCCTACAAGCCTCTGACCCTGGCGCTCAGACTCTTCTGGATCAGTGGCGGCAGCGGTATCAGCAAGCGCTCAAAACTCAGTCGCTAGAGGCACTGGAGAAGATGCGCGATCGCCTCCGCCAAACCAATCCCGAAACCGTACTCCTGCGCCCTGAAATCGAGGCCATCTGGGAAAACATTACAGCTGAGAACAACTGGGAGCCATTTTACGATTTGGTCAAGCGGGTGCAGAGGCCGTTTGCGCGAGAGGATTAGTGGACAGCGTCTCGCTATTCCGATTCAGGGGCGTAGAACGTGCCTTCTACTTCAACAATGTCGTCTTGATTCAAGCGATCCACTTCAACGATTGTTCGGGGTGGATAGGGACCTTCGCCCCACAATTCTTCTTGAATTTGATTCACAATGGGGCGATAGCGATACATATCAGTCACGTAGACGACAAGGCGCACGGCATCGCGGAGCGTCGCGCCTTCGGACTCTGCAATTAACTGCATATTCATGAAGGCCTGCCGCACCCGGCCTTCTTCATCTGGAACCAAGGTATTGGTCTCAGGGTCAATGCCTCGCATGCCCGCCACATAGATAAAGTCCCCCGCACGGGTCCCCAAGCTCCAGGTTGCGGTAGGGACAATGCCACCTTCAGGAGCCAGCGTTCTGACACCGTTGGGAGAAACGGGGGCTGCTTCCGGTTCCTGGGCCGCAAGCTTAGGAACTGTTATCAAGAGGGTTGCGAGTGAAAGCGCCGTAAACGCACCGTATTTCATGGATTTATTTTTGTCACACCACGATGTACCTTAGCAGGCTGCTTTCACACTCCTGATGACTTTGAATACAGACGTTTTACCAATCAGGCGATCGCCCCCTTCCTCGCAGAAAGATGACAAGTACCATAAGGACAAGACTCGACCAAGGGGAATCCCTTCAATGCCTGTTATCAATGTCGTTGAGCTCCCCATCAAAACCCTGGATCTGTCGCCGGGGAGTCATGTGCTGATTCCAGGAGTAACGTGGGAGCAGTATGAAGCATTGCTGGCAGACTTGGGAGAAGATCGCCACATTCCGCGCATCAATTACTGCAATGAAATCCTAGAACTGATGTCGCCTCTACCTGTCCATGAACGTCTCCATCGCATCATTGGATATATCGTGACCGCTCTTCTGGATGCTCAGGGTCGGGATTGGGAAGATTTTGGGGCAACTACGTTTAAGAAATCGAAAAAGGCAGGACTTGAACCCGATACCTGCTTCCACATTCAGAACGCGGTGCAGGCGAGATCCTTGATGCGCGTGAACCTGGAGGTTGGGTTGACCCGCCACCGGATTTAGCCATCGAGGCTGATGTAACTTCCAAGACTACTCTGGAAGCATACGCCACGCTACAAGTGCCCGAGGTTTGGGTTTACGATCGCACCACCCTGACTATTCAGCTTCTCGAAAGGGCGGCTACCAGCCATCAGACGCTAGCTTGGTTTTCCCAGGGTTGCCGATTCGCGATCGCATTCCCCAATTGATTGACCCAGCGTTTCAAACAGGGATGAGTGGCATGCTGCGTGAGTTGAGAAAACGCCTACACACAGGCGAATCGTTATGAGCACACTTACTTTTCTCTTTTCCTCATAACCGAACGAAATAGTTGACCATGTGGGTAGGCGAATGTCTCATAGCAGCGATCGCACCTTCTGGATCAAGTTATTCATGGTGAAGGGCTTATTCACTACCTCATTGGCATAGGTGTAAACAATCTCATCTTCTCGAGGATCGAGTGAATGGGCTGTAACGACGATAATTGGCAGCTGCAGTCCTCGTAACCTCACCTCGTAAAGAACGGAGCGTCCATCCTTGACGGGTAGACCTAAATCCAGAAGCATCAAGTCAAAGGAATCCACCAGGACTTTATCCAAAGCAGTGCCACCATCCGTCACAACTTCACAGACAAACCCATATCGTTGAAGTCCTTTGACCATCAAAGCGGCAATTCTAGGTGAATCTTCCACAATCAAGATACGAGCCGGCTCACTAGACAATAAAAATTGCCCAGAGGCGACATCGATTGATAAAGGCAGGGGCTTTTGTACAGGCTGTATAGGCTTGAGGTTCATCGATTCTCCCGTGGTTTCACTTAGAACATCCACGAGATACAGAGTAGAGAGCGAGTGTGGAGAACCTGGGTCCGCTCTGAGAACAGCCATCAAACCAACTAAAATCAGTCTTCTTATCTGTAGAACAATTTGAGCCGGAGGTTTAAATCAACAACACGTGTGTAACATCAATAACTTTCAGAA
>JBCBJE010000460.1:0-4999 GCA_038523735.1 Cyanobacteria bacterium J06626_18
GAGCCAGGCCCCGGGCAGGAATCGGTTTGGGATTATCCCCGTCCCCCGCGTTTGGAGCAATCACCGCGTCGCATTCGCATCATCTTCAATAACGAAACGATAGCGGATTCACAGCAGACGTGGCGCGTTTTGGAAACCAGCCATCCGCCGGTCTATTACATTCCGCTAGCGGATATGCAGCAGCAGTATTTGGTACCCACACAGCGTGCGACCTTTTGTGAATGGAAAGGGATGGCACAGTATTACGACTTGGTTGTGGGCAATCGCACCATCAGCAATGGCGTATGGCGCTATCCGCAGCCCACGGAGCGCTTTGAACCGATCAAAGACTGTATCGCGGTCTATCCCAGCCAGATGGATGCCTGCTATGTGGATGATGAGCAGGTCCAAGCCCAGGCAGGCGACTTCTACGGCGGTTGGATCACAAGCGAAATTGTGGGACCATTCAAGGGTGGTGCCGGGACTTGGGGCTGGTGAAAAGTTAAGCAATCACCACCCTGACAAACGGCAGGCGTCGCAGAAACATACTCAGACCGAAGCACAGCGGCGTGCCAATGACTGTGACGAGTCCGAATTTGACTAAAGGGCCTACTGCTAAATCCGCGATGCTGAACTGCAGGTAAAGGATGATCAAAAGGTGGATTAGGTAAACCGCGTAGGCATTTTGGGACAGCGATCGCAGCAACCGCCCTTGAAAATTAATCCGCTCACGGAACAGAACTAGCAACCCGAGACATAAGCCCACACAAATCGCGGCTTCCCAAAAACTCCAGAGCAACGCCCGCCAATCCCATCCACCCACTGCAATCAGACTTGGTAGGCCAAGCGTAGACTGCCCTATGCTGTAGAGGTAGCGCAGCAGCCCCGCTCCACATCCAATGCTCAGCCAAATCAACCCGCGTGATACCGGCATCTGACGCACCCAGTCTTGGCGATAGCTGAGGATGCCCAGCACAAACAGGCTGACATATTGCGGGAAATGGGCAATTTCAGCGGGTAGAACCCAGAGCACATTAATCCAGCGATCAATGGGGTACTGAATCCGCACCCCAAAGGTCACAAGAGAGAGCAGCAACACATAGGCTACAATCCAGCGGTGGTTCGGTGGTGGCAGGATGGAGGGCTGGCGCTGGCGGATGAGGCTTCGCCATAGGACGTACAGCGCAGCGTACGCAATCAGATGCATTAAGAACCATAGGTGGGCAAACTCAAGCTCAAACTGCCCGAGGTAAGTCTGAGTCCAAAAAGTCAGAAAAGATTCCGAGGGAGACGTCAGGATGTAGAGAACAGGTGGAAACACCACTAGGGTAAAAAATAAGACAGGAATTCCCAGACGCTGCAGTCGGTCGAGCAGGAGTCTGCCTTTGCCTTTGCGATCGCAAGCGCCCGGTAGAAAATATCCCGAGATGAAAAAGAACAATCCCATAAAGAAGGCCGCATTCACGGCAAAGAATGGCCCCAAAATAGCCGCCCGCTCTGGATTAAAAATCGGCCAGTCGCCGCCCGTGGGTCCGTAGGGCTGAGCTGCATGGTGGGCAACGACCAGAATCGTCAGAAAAACGCGCAGGTTGTCCATGAATACTAACCGAGACATGGCTTGTTCTTCTCCTCGGGCTCAACGCGCTTGTAAGCGGATAGCCAAAATCACATCGCTAGACGTAGGTTGCGGTTGAGGAACGTTGGCACAGCCTTGCCAGAATTACTAACCCGACGCTCAAACGCAAACAGCCGACGCCTAAATTGGCATCGGCTGTTCAGCAAATTCCCAAAGGAATTAAAGCAGAGCTAAGACCTACACAGCAGCAGCAGTAGCAACCTTCGCATCAAGTTCGCCAGCAGCGTACTTAGCAGCAAACACCTCGACGCCAGCTTGCTTGATCTTGCTAGCGTTACCAGCAGTACCAAACGCTTCGTAGCGATCGCGGCAGACCTGCTTCATGTACTTGATAGCAGGCTTCATGAAGTGGCGAGGATCAAAGTTGGAAGGATCCTTAGCCGCCGCCTCACGAATTGCAGCCGTGATAGCCAGACGATTGTCAGTGTCGATGTTCACTTTACGAACACCACTCTTGATGCCCTTCTGGATTTCCTCAACAGGTACGCCGTAGGTCTCAGGAATTTGACCGCCGTACTCGTTGATCATGTCCAGCCACTCCTGGGGCACAGAAGAAGAACCATGCATTACCAGGTGAGTGTTGGGCAGACGCTTGTGAATCTCTTCAATGCGGCTGATAGCCAAAATCTCACCAGTAGGCTTACGAGTAAACTTGTAAGCGCCGTGGCTGGTGCCAATGGCAACGGCCAGAGCGTCTACCTGAGTGGCTTCCACAAACTGAACCGCCTCGTCGGGATCCGTCAGCAGCTGGTCATGGCTGAGAGTGCCCTCAAACCCGTGACCGTCTTCAGCTTCACCCGCACCGGTCTCGAGCGAGCCCAAGCAGCCCAGTTCGCCTTCAACACTCGCGCCAATAGCATGAGCAACCTTAACCACTTCAGCGGTCACGCTGACGTTGTACTCAAAGCTTGCCGGTGTCTTGGCATCCGCTTCCAAAGAACCATCCATCATGACGCTGGTAAAGCCGTTACGGATTGCGGAATAGCAAGTCGCAGGGCTGTTGCCGTGGTCCTGGTGCATGACAACAGGAATATGGGGGTAGGTCTCGATTGCACCGAGAACCAAGTGACGTAGGAAATTCTCACCTGCATACTTACGGGCACCCCGGGAAGCCTGCAGGATAACTGGGCTATCCGTCTCATCAGCAGCCTGCATGATTGCCAGGATTTGCTCAAGGTTGTTGACGTTGTAAGCTGGGATGCCGTAGCCGTTCTCAGCTGCGTGATCCAGCATTAGCCGCATGGGGACGAGCGCCATAAAATCCTCCTAATCTTTTCTTCGCCATCGGCAATCGTAACTCAGACCGATAGGTATCCATACCTGTCAATATTAAGACAGAAGCTTACTCTTTATGAAGGAATGTGAGGGGAATCTGTAATCCCTATGAAGAGAGAAATTTATTTTTCCTGAGATTGAAAACTGTCTGGTGGACCTGAAGCCAGGCGATTACGCCCTTATCGCTACAGCCAGTACGGCACTATTTAAAGATTCGGGAAAAGTCTTAGAACCTTGAAAAAATGGGTCGCCTGGGATTCGAACCCAGGACCAATCGGTTAAAAGCCGAGTGCTCTACCGCTGAGCTAGCGACCCTCATCAAGCTATTGTGCTTGCAGAAGCACGGTTAACAACGATACCACAAGAATTCCCTGATAGGGAGGCGAAATTGATAAAGCGTGAGGATCAAGCTGGCACTTTGACAAGCTCAGAACCGGATAGCTCAAAGGCATCATGAACAGCTTTAAGGGCTTTGATGCCATCAGCTTCGGACACCAGACAGCTGATTTTGATTTCCGATGTCGCAATCATCTGAATATTGATGTCTTGCTTGGCTAGCGCCTCGAACATGCGGGCCGCGACGCCGGGCGTATTGATCATCCCCATGCCGACAACGCTCACTTTGGCGATCGCATCCTTCACCGACACTTCGCCACAGTTCAACTCATCGGACACGGCTTCAACGACTGCTTTCGCCTGTGCGGCCTCGGCCTCGGCCACGGTAAAGGCAATGTCGCGGGTCGTTGTGCCGTTGACCAGACGACACCGCTGGGATTGGATAATCATGTCTACACTGACGCTGGCATCAGCTAAGAGCTGGAAGATGTGCGCCGCCATCCCAGGACGGTCGGGAACGTAGCGAATGGCCACCTGAGCCTGCTTTTGGTCGAGTGCTGCGCCGCAGACATCCGGCAACGCAGTTTTACCGGTTTGGCTGGGATCTTTGAGCGCGGAGCATGTCACATGGAAAGTTTGGCAGAGCGCTGCAATCGCCCGGTCACAATCCTCCATGCGAATGGCACAGCTCACCTTCACTTCCGAAGTTGAGATGAGCTGAATATTGATCCCCGCTTCTGCCAAGGTAGAGAACATGCGGGCAGCGACTCCAGGCCGACCAATCATGCCTGCCCCAACGATGCTGACCTTGGCTACCTGCTTGTCTACTAAAACTTCGGCTTGGGTCAAGTCGGTTGCCGTGTCACGCAGGGCGGGGGCGATCGCGGCGGCTACCGCCTCAGCCTTCGGTAAATCCTGACGGGTCACGGTAAAGGCAATGTCGTTGGTATTCCCCTCATGAATGGACTGAATGACCAAATCGACGTTCAGGTCCTGAAAGGCAATCTCGCCAAACAAGCGGGCGGCAATGCCGGGGCGATCAGGAATTCGTAACAGGGCTACCTTCGCCTGATTCAGATCAAACTCGACCGCATCCACAGGATGAACAAGCTCCAGTCCTTCAAGCGATTTGGGTTGCCGTGTGGGAGCCACAACCCGCGTACCTGGTGCATCCGTCCAGCTGGAACGCACGACGAGTGGAACCCCGTAGTTACGGGCGATTTCCACCGCGCGGGGATGCAAAACCTTAGCCCCTAAACTCGCTAGTTCCAGCATCTCGTCGCAGGTAATGGTCTCCATCAACTGCGCTTCAGGCACCAACCGGGGATCCGTGGTGAGGATGCCGGGGACATCGGTATAGATTTCGCATTGGGCGGCTCCCAAAGCGGCTGCCAGGGCTACGGCAGAGGTATCCGACCCGCCACGACCCAGTGTCGTGATTTCCAAGTCAGTACTTTGCGTAATCCCCTGAAAGCCGGCGACCACAACGACCTTACCGTCGTTCAGGTGACGCTGAATCCGCTCGGTGCGAATGTCGAGAATGCGGGCACGCGTGTGATCCGCTTCCGTGACGATGCCGACCTGCGCGCCTGTTAGCGAAATGGCATCCTGCCCCATTGCTTGAAGCGCCATGCTGAGGAGGGCGATCGACACCTGCTCCCCCGTCGAGAGCAACATGTCCATCTCCCGGCGACAGGGCCGCTCGGCAATCGCATGAGCCAAACGCACCAGACCGTCTGTGGTTTTGCCCATCGCTGCCTGCTTGTTAGTTAC
>JBCBJE010000461.1:0-4994 GCA_038523735.1 Cyanobacteria bacterium J06626_18
CAGCGATCCTCAAAACAAGCCATCATTCTTGGGTGGGTCTGTTTCTAAGCTTCGCGGGTATTCTATTTTTTGGCAAGCCCCTAAAATGCCATGGCCGCCCTCGACCATCTGTTGGCCTTCGCCGTTCCCGCCCGCAATCCACCGTGCTCCGTGCATGGCATCTGGCCCTTCCAGCTCCAGGTACATGCAGCCTCGATCTTGAGCACACTGCACATTAAAGCCTTCTTGATCCGAGCCGCTAATCGAAAACTTCGTCGGGGTCCATCGACTCTCTTTAGGGCCGTAGGTCACATCATGCGTCCCACCAAAGCCACCCGAGATCGAGGCAATGGGATTCGGAAAGCTGCCAAAGGGCACATTCTCCAAGCCCGGCACTTCGCTAATGGAGAGTTCTTCCCAACCGGCAAATTCACCAATTTTGACCTGGTCTAGACCCGGAACATCGCCGATTGAATAGTCGCCTAAAATGTCGAGAGCGTCGCCGCCAAAGGAGAGGTCGCCGAAGACCCCCTCTGATAAGAGGTCTGGCATCTTAATGAGATTGCCAATCGTTTCGCCACCGTAGTCGGCCAACGTATTATTAATCCAACCCTGAGGGTCAAAATTAGCCAAATCCCCAGTCTGTGCAGCAATCTGCTCCAACCCAGGTGTCACGGCCTCATTAAAAACCGCCTGGAACGGGGCGACATCCTGCAGCTTGAAATTATCAAGCCCAGCGATCGCCGACAGGGAACTCAAGGACTGATTCTGAATCAAGCTAAAGTCGGTCAGCGCCGTCGCCGCTGTGTTCGTCCCGGTGATATTAGAAATATCACCGAGAGACATCGCCTGGCCGTAAAAGCTATTGCCGATATCGCCCAGCGTCAGGATGTCGGCGATGGGGTCACCGGCATTCCATTGCTTACCAGGGTCATAGCCAATATCATCCAATAACTCCCCCGGAAGGCTGGGAATCTCGCCTGCAGTAGGGGTGTTTCCCAGGCCGTTGAACGTTTGGGAGCCGAACTCGGTGTACTCCGGTAGCGTTTGTTGAATAATTTCGGCTTCTTGAAACAGGGAATCCTGGGTTTGTTGCTCCAATTGCGCGATCGCGACGGTGGCCTGCAGCGCCATGGCGGCAACCACCAGACTGATAGCAGTGAGGCAAATCCAGAAAAGCTTTAAAACAACAGATTGAGGCTGCTTTAGACGCATGGGAATCAAGCTGAACGCATGATCCCACCGTAAAAAACAGATGTTGCTCAAATGTTACTTTCAAGGTTCAAAGCTAAAGAATAGATTATGTTACAGTTGCGATATATGGATTACTATTGCTAACTGCTTAACAGGGTTAAATGTTGGCAACAAATACTTTTCTTTTTTCAAGGTCTGATGTAAAGGAATTGGCCTCAATTTCCCGCCTAATCCATTTCCAGCTGAGCTTTGCCTGCAGTTGCAACTGGCTGGGAAGCCGCAGGCACCGAAGCACCGGGTCTCGCATCAGTAACCGGCTGGGCGAACTGCCGCTCCTGTTGCTGCTGCTGAACCTGAAAGCCTGCCGACAGATTCTGTTCATCTTGTGGGGTCAGAAATGAGATCATCTCATCGCCATTTTTTTCGAGGATGAGACCGCGTCCATCCTTGGCCGTGACAGACAGAAAATCCCCTTCGCGACTAATTATGTAATGACTGCCTTGAATGGTCTGAGTCCCAGGGTTTTCGCCATAGCAGATATCACAAGCCTGATCGAGCATTCCTGCAATGTTATAGTGGCTCGATGGGACTTCCGATGATACTTCAGTGTTATGGTTGGCATTCGCGTTACCCTCGATCACTTCGCGATCCGCAATCGCGTCCGCATCCGCCATCACTCGTCGTTCGTCAAAGAAGGCATCCTGAGTAGCGGCCACCTCATCGCTAGTTTCCCGACGCTCATCAAAGAATTGGTCCTGGGCCGCCGCTGTCTCCGTCGCCTGCTCGCGTCCGGCTTCAAGCTGTTCAGCATACTCGACCGTTGTTTCCTGAGCATCGTCTGCCAGTTCGACCTGGTCGGCGATCGCATCGACGGATTGACCGATGGCCGCCGTGGATACAGGCTGTAGGTTGCCTTGAGGGTCTACTTCGGCGGTGAAGACTTGGGTTTGATTGACCCAAACATCCGGGTTCACAGTCGAACTCTCAGCCAAGGTCTGCCCTCCCAGCGCTTCTGCTTCAGAAACGGGGAGTTGCACCACCTGAGTCGGCGTAGCTTCGTCAACCTCTAGCGCTGATTCAGCGCCAGAAGGTGTAGACAGACTCGCCAATTCTTGAGTCTCGGGAGTCGGTGTGTTGATAGGCGGCTGGCGTGCTGCTTCGGAGGACTCATCTACCCGAATGTCTTCCGTTGCGGTAACGGGAACAGGCTCAGCTACGGGAGTCGGCACGGACTCCACCTCCACCTCAATCGCATCCGACTCAGGCAACACCGTCTCGGGTGGCGCCTCACCGGCCAAGGCTGGCTGCGATGTAACCGTCTCGTCTTCAACAGCCGTTGATGCTTGCATATCGAAGTCAGATGCGACAAAGCGGTTGTCTGCATCGCGATAAAACTTGAGGTTGTCATCCGCTCGAATCTCGACGGTTGTCGCATCCGGCGAGCGCTCCGCGTCTTGCAGTGCCGCCCGCAAGTCTTCTAAGGTCTCCGGCGATTGCTGATGAAGCGTCTCAGCTAGCTGACTCAGGGGCGCCTCGATGATGACCTCACCGACTCGAATGGAAATGGCCGGGTCGGGCGCATTTTCGGGAGTCAGCACCAGGGCATCCGCATCGGCCTCCCCGGATAGCTGGGGTGGATCGCTCTGCCCTGGCAGCGGTTCAGGCTCCGGACTGCCGGTAAACTGTCCGGCGTTGGCTTGAGGCGATAGCGCGGCCTCTGGCGTGTCTTCCAGAGTCACTTCTACAGAGTCCTCACCGGGAGCTGGAGGCTCCGAAGAGGGGATTTCCTCCGTTTTAGCCTGAGCCTTCCGAGTAGCCCGAACAATATCGCCTACCTGCAGCGCGGCCACAATCCCCAGGATGATCCCTCGAATCGCGCTTTCCGCTTTATCCGCATCCTGTTCTTTGACGCCGGTTACGGTTTCGAGAGCAGCCATCAGAACACCTCACTGAATGCAGCTAGGGCTTGGGGGTCACGGATCTTGGCTTCACCTACGGGCGCTTCCAAAACAGGCGGCACCGGCGCCCGCGACTGTCCAGTACCGGCATCTTTCTTACTTTGAGGTTTGGGAAGCAACTCTTGAGCGAGCGCGAGACGAATCGCAATTTGCTGCCGACTCATCGCTTCATCGCGATGCTGCTGGGGCGATCGCGCTTTCAGCTTTTCTAGCACCTTCGGCCATTTGCCGATGCTCCAGTCCTCAGCTTTGATATCCGACTTGGGAATTTTGACTTGAGTAATCAAAGGAATGGCCGTCTCTTCTTTGCGGGAGTAGCCCGGACTGATCAGCACACATTTTCCGGTTGGCAATTTATTAAACTGAGCCGGTTCCACGATCGCCCGTTTCTGGAGGTGGTCGCTGACCGAGCGCGTAGAGCCGCCTTTGCCGCCTGTGTTGCGGGATTTCTGTTTGATGGTGACCTCTTCTTCCCCGATATAGTCAGCGAACCATTTGGCGCTATCGCCATCTTGAGGATTGAACAGGGCCTTCGTCGCACACCCACCCAGAATCGCTCTCGATATCTCGCGCTTATAAGCTCGCTCTAGCTGGGCGATGTTTTGAAACCCAACCATTGTACAAAGCCCATCGGAACGATTTTCGTTGAGCCATTGCACCAGGTTGGGCAGATACAACGTCGGCAACTCATCGAGCGCCAGCAATAGCGGGTCTTGGCGTTTCATCGTGACGTTCATCGTCACCATCATGTGTAGGATCGTGGCCATCAGGGGCGCTACCGCATCTCGCCTTCGTCGGTCGAGCCCTAAGATGACGAGTTGCTTCCCTTCGAGCTGGATGGGTAGGGTCGTCTTGCCACAGAAAGCGGCAATCAACTCAGGAGCCATAAAGCGGCTGAAGACTTTACTGGCCGTTCCAATCACCCCCGCGATCGTTTTCTCACTGTCTTTCAGCTGGAGTAACTGCGAGAACGCCAGATAGACCCAGTGCGACATCCGCCAGCGATCGCGCAGCTGCCCTTGTTCACCCATCTCCTTGGATGCCAGGATGCGATCCGGCAGACGGGAGAGACTAAGAATGGCCGAAGCAGTCATGAGGTCTGGCTCCGGCATCCCCTTCGCCAACTGCAAGATCGCCTGAGTTAATTGGTCACCAGCATCGGCGAAGAACTTATCTTCACTAGAGTTCGCAGACAGTGCAAAGTTGCGGTTCATCACCGTCGCAATCTGACGCGCCATCAGAGCGTCATCCGCGTTGCGAAGAAAGTCGAGGGGATTGCAGACCTCTGATTCGGGATAGCCAGGGGCGAACACCCGCACGTCATACCCTCGTTTAGCCGCATACGCCGCCAAAACTTCTATTTGCGATGGGTATTTGAAGTCATACACGATCGCCGGATGACCTTCGTCGAGTGCGGCCCGAATCACCGGATTGATAACGCTGAAGGTCTTACCGGAACCAGGGGCACCGGCGACGGCAATGCCTCGCTGGACATCGGGCAAGAACAACGTCTTGCCACCCCCCACAATTTTGCCCGCTTTGTTGCGCTTGGGCGAACCAACATAGAGACCCACAGCATTGTGCTTCTTGGCCTCAATCTGCTGCAGCGCTCGTTTCCGGGCTCGGCCCTTTTCTTTAGCGCCACTCAGCGCCCCGCGTGCAATCTGACCCGATTTACCGTTGCCACCCAAGAATCGCAGGCCCACTATCACTACAAGCATCACCGCCAGAATGAGGCCATTGGTGCCTTTGAGTGAATCGAAAGCCCCACCTAAAGACTCCAGGACAGTCGAGGCCGTAGAGCTAGTGGGCCTGCGATTCTTGGGTGGCAACGGTAAATCGGGTCAGATTGCACGCGGGGCG
>JBCBJE010000462.1:0-4976 GCA_038523735.1 Cyanobacteria bacterium J06626_18
AGTTCCAGTAGCAAAATCAGCGTGTTCAGCCCTACCTGAGCGTCAATTTGGCGTTGGCCCCAGGCTCGAGATTGTTCAGGTGCCCTTTCCTTTAATAGGCGTAGCGCTTTCTGCGGCAGCGTTTCAGCAGGCGCATCAATGAATTCACCCTGACACCAGCGCCAATAAAAGCGATACAGCCGCTGATGAAGGTGTTCTGCCTCAAAATCGGGCGATCGCACCAGTAACGTCATTAGGTAGGCCATCCGCTCAGGCGTTAATCCGGGATAGCTGAAGAGGTCGTACATCAGCCAGCACAGGTCATCATCACTGATACAGTTCGAGTGGTTGACTTGCTGACAAAGCGCCGTCAAACCGCTGACCAACCGCTTGATATAGAAAAATTCGCCCCAATGCTCGTATTCAAACTCAAGGGACTGCGCGTGTTCTTCCCCCGGTCGCAGGTAAAACGCGGTGAGCACGTTCCACAAAGCAAAATCGTCCAGTTCCAGCTGTGCGAACGACGCAGTTGCCAGAGAAACCGTGCTGCTGTCCTGAGACAGACGATCACGAACGACTTGCAGGGTCGTGGACCCTGCAGCTGATTGCGCGATGCAGAGACCGACTTCTTGCAAAATATGGTGTAAATCTTCAGGCGATAGCTGAGTGCCCTGCTGTCCAGACTGTTCAGGTCGCCGATGAATGACTAACCAGTTCAGGATGCGATCGCAAATCAAAATCTCAGCCGTAGCCCGCTCTGCCCCCGCAAACTTTTCGAGCTGCAGTTCACCTTCCCGGTGCAGAGCCGCGAGTCGATAAAGCAAGAGCGGTTCATACGCTAATTCCTGAATCCACTCCGGCAAGCTTGGACTCTGCAGTACTTCCATCAGAGACGGTGTCTGCGCTCCCACCAAACTGGCCCAGCGATCGCACCACTGCTGCCGCTGGTCGTCATCGAGGGCCAAGATCTCCAACCAGGTCAAGTTATTTGGCAGCGAATGCGCGATCGCCTGCAGCGCCAGGGGACGTGTCGTCAACACCACGCGATGGCTCATCTGCGGATCTTGCGCGCATTGCTTCTGAAATTGGCCGACTTGCTGCAAAAATTGGGCCAGTTCCTCACTGGATACGCATAGCTCATCCACGCCATCCAGCAAGAACAAAAACCGCGCTGTGCGATCGCTCAACCAGTCGACATTAGCTGTGGCAAATTCGCGATCGATGGCCCCAGCCAACGTTGCTTCAAAGGTTTCCGACAATGCTGCCACATCCCGTAGATGAATCAGAATGGGCGTCCAACCCGGATGCTCATGGCACCGCACCCAGTCGGCAAACAAGCTGCAAAACAGACTCTTCCCGCGTCCCGGCTCGGCCTGCAAAACAACAACAGCTTGACTCTGGGACTCATCCTTTAACGACTCTCGCACCCACTGGGCCAATTCCACCGATACGGGAGCAATCCCAGTGTTTCCTACCGGCGTCAGCAGATCTGCCTTCAAAGGCACATAGATATCGTTAAGGCTAAAGGGCTCCTCAAATACAAGCTCATTGGGACGCGGAGCTATCCACTCAGTCAAATAGGTGTCGATGCTGAGCTGTTTCTTGACCGCCGTATCCACCTCAAGCTGAAACCACTCTGGATCCTTTTCCGCCGTAGGTGCTGGGTTAGTTTCACGGGTAACGGCCTCCGCTACGGCAGGTGCGTCGGTGACTGCCGTATCTGTACCCTCGTCCAGGCGCATTACGGCATCTTTAGCCTGTCTTGAAGACGGTTCAGCATTCTCAGCAGGTATATCGACTTCAGAGGGAAAGTGTTCTACATCCGAAGAGACGCCTGCAACAGCTGCCGAAGATTCAACCCTTTCAACGGGTACAGGCAGCGCCAAATCAGGCAGCGCGATCGCTTCTGCAGGAGGTGGCTCAATCACTTCCGAAAGCGGCAAACCGTCAGCCTGAATGAAAAATGACTCAACCGTCTCAGACTGTAAGGATAAAGGTGGCTCAGACGCAGCTTCCGTATGCTCAGGTTGTTCGTCAGTCTCTAGCAGTAGCGACTCACTAACGTCACGAGGAGATGGCTCAGGCACTTCACTGAGCGGCTGCTCAACACCATTTGGTCCAGAAAACTCACTGGATTCAGTGGCAAGCGATGCGGTTAAGAGCGCATCAGCCACCTCAGGCAAAGAGAATTCTCTCACTTCTCCAGGAGAAGGCTCACTGATAATGGGGAAAGACGGCTCTCTATCAGTGTCCAAAGGCGTTTTGGCCACAGGTTGTTCGTGGCCATCAGTGACCGGTGAAGACGACGGTAGTTGGATTCCCCCCTGTGCCTCCAACGCTACCAATTCGTTGATGGTCAATGAGGATAAATCCGGGACTTCGGATGTATCAGCTTCAGCAATCTCAGGTGCCGACTCGCTAGCTTCAGACACCTGAGACTCAGCCAATTCAGGTGCAGCAAATTCGGGTTCTTCAGGCAAAATTGAGGTGGCCATCGCCGGTAAAGATTGATCGCTTGCATCTGGTAACGGTGGTTTAGCCGCTGCCGATGAAGATGACTCAGCTGAGAAGTCGATAGTTTCCGACACCGTGGAGGCGATCGCCTCCGGTATTATCGGCTCTACAGTTTCGGGTAAAAGCGGTTCGCTGATTTCCGGCAAAATCGACTCAGCGGTTTCATGCAACAACGATTCGTCTATTTCCGGCAAAAGTGGATCAATCGCCTCCGCCAAATCCGGTTCAATGGTCTCGAAAATCTGCGATTCATCAACCTCAGGCAACGCCGACTCGGCAACCTCAGATAGGGCCAGCTCATCATATTCCGGCAAAGCAGCGGCGCTAGCTTGGGGGGAAGCGGGCGCGCTGATTGAGGGAAAAAGCTGTTCGACAGAATCCCCTAGCGAAGATTCAACGGATCTGGCTGGCTGGGTTGACTGTGTAGAGTTGGCTGTAGATGGCTGGCTCATCTCAGGCGGTGATGATTCGATGGCCTCTAAGGAAGACGGTTGATTTGCCTGAGTGTGATTGGGGGCGATCGCGCTCACCCGTGAAGACGAATGAACCTCAGACAGTGGCAGTTCATCGTCTATCGGTATTGGAGTTTCCATAACCCCAGCTCCAGAAGAAACGGACGCACTATCCCCTAATAAGAAGGATTCAATGACATTGGGCAGAATTGTTTCTTGCTGCTGGTTTAGCGATGACTGACCAGTTCCCGGTTGAGCCTGTCTAGTTGTCTTAGGCATTCGCTGCCCAGCAGGATTGGTTAGGGGCAGACCAGAGTCCGATGCCTTCGCTGTAGGAGCCTGAGGCAACCGGGTTTCGTCCGCCCTAGCGGCGGGAGGCTGAGGTGGATGATTGGGTGCCGAAGGATTACTCCCGAGGGGCACTGGTTGTGGTGCTACAGGTGAAGGCGGTTGCGTGACCGATCGCTGCGGAGGCGGCTCGGAACTCTGCGATTGTGAACGCTTGACGGCTGCTGATCGGGGCTGCTTGGCCGAACGCTGAGGGCGATCGCTGTTGGAATTTTGCAAACTCAACAGCAATACCTTGTGGGTCTGTTGCGTTAGCTGCAGCGCAACTTTGCCTGCCTGCCGAGGTTCAATTCCCAATTCTGAGAGGCGCGCAATTAGCACCTCACCATAAGCTGCAGCCAGTGCCGAATTTTGAAAGGACCGCAAAGTCCGCCGAGCATCAGACTCGCGAAGGTCAATGGCAGCCAATCGCTGAATTTTCTGGCGAACTGCGTTTGATGCCGGGCGATCGCCCACCTGAGCTAGCCACTTTTCAAGTTGAGGCTCAGCTAGCAGCGTTTTAATCGCTTCCAGATAAGCCGCCTGGCTAATCAAGATAATCTTTTGGGCCAGTGTAGGCTTCTGCTGTGTGTTTTGCGCATAGAGCTGCAGCAGTGCTGAACCAATAGGAATGAAGGAGAGTACAGCCTCGGCAATTTCTGCCAGCGGCGAATTGAGCGCATCCAGCAAGGAGTTTACGTTAACAATGAACGGAGCTAGCTTTTGTAGGTCTGGCCCTTCAACGGCCAACACCTCAGCGAGCCCGACCACGGCCTTGGCATCGCGTACGCCGCTGTTCATCGCATCGAGAGCAGCGATCGCGCGGGTATCTAGTCCCAAAAAATTCCAAAGACGGCTGACCATCAAAAAACGAAATAGAAGAGCTATCCCACAGCACCTTGGCCTACCGAACAGACTGCCTGCACTAGGTAAGCCGCAGCATAAAGGACTCTACATCGGCAGCCTGTCAGATCAGGAAGATGGCCCAGCAAAAACGACAACCTGGCCTCGCGAAATACAATATTGAGCCACAAAAAATTGGAGGTGCACCCAGGTACACCTCCAATCACACGATGTTCACATTTCCTGAATCGGTTCGACTCGCTATCTACTGTCGCGAAGCAACCAAACCAGGCGCATAAGCCTCAATAACATTACCTGTATCACTGCAGGTAATCATGAGGTAGTCACAATGCGGACACTGAGTACGCACCAAAGAGCGTTCAGAAATGTAATAGCGGACGGCATGTCCCCCACAGTTGGGACAGTGCACGATGTATGACGAAGCGTTCATGGTAGACCTCTTTGGGCGACGGATAAGCGGCAGGAACAAACTCTGCTTGGGTAATTGCGCAGACAATAGGATGAAATATCATAGCGGAATGTTACGGAATCGCAGCGCAGTTAACGATTGAGCACAACAGTTAACACCTTAAAATGGTATTTCAAGCAATAGTAAATCGGCAACAAAATCGACAAAAAGATTCTTATCGATGCTGCTACCTGTGATCCCCATAGGGTTAGAGACACTTTTAAGAGAAATAAAGCAGTGCCTGAAAACAAGAAGTGTGAAATCTGATACGGAAAATGTTAATTAATTATTGATTTTCTTTCTGTCAGCCTACAGTCCTAAAGGAAAATTTAAGTCTTGAAATAGAAGATAGCCTTTGCGCCAGTAGTCAGTGCCCTATTCGAATCTTCGCC
>JBCBJE010000463.1:0-4956 GCA_038523735.1 Cyanobacteria bacterium J06626_18
CATCGCCAACGTCACACAAATTCCGCTCTGCCGCAAATAACAAGCTCGTTTCATCAAGGTTCACCGAAATTGCCATGATATAAGACCCAGAGCCTTGAAACGCTGGGTCCATGAAAAATTTAGAGGTTCGAAAATTGTGGTCAGGCTCTGTTTCGACACCGCTAAGCAGTGGCTGCTGCTGCGATCGCCTCGGGGCTACGTTCTTCAATCACGCGATCAATTAAGCCATATTCAGCCGCTTCTTCAGCCGACATAAAATAATCGCGATCAGTATCTTTTTCGACTTGCTCGATAGATTTGCCAGTACGATTTGACAGCATCTCATTCAGCTCCTGCTTGACCCGAATGATTTCCTTCGCTTCGATCGCGATATCGGTCGCCTGTAATCGCTGACGTCCAGTGCCACCCATAGGCTGATGAATCATGATACGCGAATGAGGTAAGGCCAATCGCTTGCCTTGGGTACCTGCCGCTAGCAAAAAGGCCCCCATGGAAGCCGCCAATCCTAAACAGATAGTGACTACATCTGACTTGATGTACTGCATCGTGTCATAAATGGCCATTCCAGCCGTCACAGAACCGCCTGGAGAGTTTATGTACAGGTAGATAGGCTTGGTATTGTCTTCCGAGTCAAGGTACAGCATCGCGGCGACAATCGAATTCGCCAGACCATCTGTGACTTCCTGCCCTAAAAAGATAATTCGTTCTTGGTTTAAGCGAGTGTAGAGGTCAATCCACTGAGTGTACTGACTACCCGGCAAGCGGTAAGGGACTTTGGGAGTTCCAATAGGCATGGTGCTTCTCTCTAGAATGCGAGGACAATGAGTAAAAACGTAAGTATGCTTTACGAGGAGTCAAAAATAACATTAGCCTTGGCAACCTAATTTCGACTCCGCGCTCGGTCAGCAGACAACGAGGAACGAATACCAAGAACGCAACTAACCGGCCATAGCAGGTGCGGCAGGGAGTTCTTTCGGGCTTTCCAAAATCCGGTCAATAAGGCCGTATTCTTTAGCTTCCTCAGGATTCATGTAGAACATACGGTCAGAATCCTGCATTACCTGGTCGAGGGAGCGACCAGAATTTTTTGCCAGAATCTCCATCATGGCGTGCTTGTTGCGAAGCACTTCCTTCGCCCGAATCTCAATATCAGTAGCCTGTCCCTGTGCGCCACTCCGGGGCTGGTTCAGAACAATTCGAGCATGGGGCAAGCTAGCGCGAAAGCCCTTGGTCCCCGACGACAAAATAATCGCCGCCGAGCCCATCGCTTGACCAATACAGATAGTGTGAACGGGAGGCTTGATATAGTTGATCGTGTCACAAATGGCAAAGGCTTCTGTGTCGTAGCCAATCATATTGCCGTCGTACCAGGAAGTGCCCGTTGAATTGATGTAGAAGTAAATAGGCTTATCTGGATCGTCAAACTGCAGATACAGAAGTTGAGCGATGATCAGCTCCGTTACATCAATGCCAACCCGTTGCTTTAATTCATCTGAAGAATACAGGGGCAGCCCGAGATAGACGATCCGCTCCTTAAGCAGTAATGAAGGCAGGTCAGGTGGGGGGGTTCGATAGTAAGCGTCCCCATAGTAGGGCGCTTGTACAGCACGAATTGTTGAACTCATAAACGAATGTAATAACCTAGGGTGCCCAGCTCTTAACATAGTAACGTGAGCAGGAGTGCCGTCAGAGAGCGGGATATCCTCACTCGTATTGATATTACTCATCCACGGAGTTCCTTACCATGAGCGTTGTCCTTAGCTGCGCCCTCAGCGACCCCTATCTTGACAGTCAGCAAACGGCTAGCCAGCGGCAGCTCGCGATTTCTATTCAGGTTATGGAAGGCAGTGATTTGGGGCATGCCCCCCTGAATTTAAGCCTCATTTTGGACCATAGTGGTTCCATGCATGGCCCTCCACTCACAACGGTAAAAGAAGCTGCAGGACAACTGGTTGATCAGCTCTCTGAGCAAGATGTACTGTCCATTGTGGTGTTTGACCATCAGGCTAAGGTGTTGCTACCCCTACAGACGGTGAGCGATCGCGAAACTATCAAGCGCCGTATCGCTACGCTCAAACCTAGTGGCGGCACCGCGATCGACGAGGGTATGAAGTTAGGCATTGAGGAAGCCGCACAGGGTAAGCAAGGTAAGGTATCACAGCTCTTCCTGCTTACGGATGGCGAAAATGAACACGGGGACAACAAACGGTGTCTAAAGCTGGCTCAGGTCGCCACAGAATATACTCTGACGCTGAATACGTTGGGATTTGGCGACCATTGGAACCAGGATGTACTCGAAAAAATTGCGGATGCGGGCGGCGGCACCCTGTCTTACATCGAAGCGCCTGAGGCTGCTGTCGAGGCCTTTAATCGGTTGTTGACTCGTGCCCAATCTGTCTTCTTCACCAATGCCTATCTTCAGCTCACCTTACTGCCAGGGGTGCGCTTAGCCGAACTAAAGCCGATTGCCCAGGTCGCCCCCGAAACGGTTGAACTTCCTTATCTGCAAGAAGGCAACGAGGTACTGGTGCGCTTGGGCGATCTGATGGCGGAGACTCCCAAAGCGGTGCTCGCCAATCTCTACATCGGCACCCAGGGCGAGGGAGAATTTCCGATTGTCAAAGCGACCGTTCGCTATGATGCTCCAGCTTTGGACCGAACCGGGCTTCAGTCTGAGACAGTAACCGTCAGCGCGATCGCCCAGAGTGTTTACCAACCTGCACTGGATCAACAAGTGCAAAAACATGTCCTTACCCTAGCTAAGTACCGCCAAACTCAAATTGCTGAACAGAAACTAGCAAAGGGTGATCGCCAAGGTGCCGCAACCCTTCTACAGTCAGCCGCTAAAACAGCTCTCCAGATGGGCGACGAAGGCGCTGCAACAGTGCTTCAGAAAAACGCCACTCGCTTGCAGACGGGGGAAGAGTTGTCAGAGCGCGATCGCAAGCGCACCCGCATCGTTTCCAAAACGACTCTGCAGTAGAACCAGTGAGAAAATTTTGCGTGGGTACAGCAATTGCTGCAGGCAAAGCAGTACCGCTGATGATACGGTCGTATGAGTCTTGGTATGCTTCTTGTTGATTTCCCATAAGCTGCAGCCGGTTGATTTTTTATGGAGATTTCTGTCACACCCTTTACGGTTCACAAACGAGTCCCGCTCACGATTAGTCGAGGTACGACGGCTAAATCTACCAACCTTTGGGTGAAGATCGCTGAAGATGGCGTTGAGGGATGGGGAGAAGCTACTCCTTTTTCGGTAGATGTCCATAGACAAACGACTGAAGTCATCCAGCGAGAACTTGCCAGCCTGCTCCCAACTTTAGAGTCATTTCATCCGCTGCAAAGGCAACCAATTGAACCTTTACTGTCGTCAGTTGGCTCAGCTACCAGAGCTGCAATTGATGTGGCTCTGCACGACTGGCTGGGGAAACGAGCAGGGCTTCCCCTGTGGCAACTTTGGGGACTAGAGCGCGATCGCATTAGTCCTACCGCCGTTACCGTGGGCTTAAGTAAACCCGACGCGGCTGTTCAACGATGGCAGCAGTGGCAAACTCAGGTTCCGACTGTGCAGTCTATCAAAATAAAACTGGGCAGTCCTGACGGCATTCAAGCCGATCAAGCGATGCTCAGCGCCCTACTACCCAAAATCCCACCTGAAACCAAAATTAGCGTGGATGCCAATGGTGGTTGGCAGCTATCGCAAGCGCTTGCGATGGCCGACTGGTTAGCAGAGCGAGGTGTAACGTACATTGAGCAGCCGTTGCCAGTGGCCTTGGATGATGCACTAAGTGAGCTGTCAGCGCGATCGCCGCTGCCTATCTTTGTCGATGAAAGTTGCTTTACCAGCCAAGATATTCCTCGCCTTGCCGACGCAGTTCAAGGCATCAACATCAAACTGATGAAAGCGGGGGGATTTTCCGAAGCGGTGCGAATGATTCATACTGCTCGTGCCTGTGGGCTTCAGGTCATGTTTGGCTGTTACTCCGACAGCGCCCTGTCCAACACAGCGTTAGCCCATATTGCGCCTTTAGCCGACCATCTTGACTTAGATAGTCATCTCAACTTGACCGATGATCCGTTCCAAGGCGCTACGATTCACGCAGGTCGTTTGCTGCCAAACGATGCACCTGGATTAGGGCTCATCTACCATGAACTTTCTCACCGCTGATCATCGCATCGCTCTGCTAATGCACGAGGGTACAGACAATCCTGGAGGTAAAACAGGGTTGGCAATGCTGCGCTACAGTCCCCTGCCAATTGTGGCGGTTGTCGATCAGCGGCAAGCTGGTAATTGCCTCAAAGCAGTTACAGGCATCGACCGTGAGGTGCCTATCGTGGAGTCTGTCCAGGCAGCTTTGGCATTTAGGCCAACGGTCCTAGCCATTGGCATTGCCCCCTCGGGTGGGGCACTTCCTGATCCCTGGTATCAGGAAGTCAAGACAGCGATCGCCGCTGGACTTTCCATCGTCAATGGACTTCACACGCCCATGTCGAATGATTCGGCTCTGTCGTCTCAACTGCGTCCTCCTCAGTGGATCTGGGATGTCCGCCAAGAGCCATCGGGACTGAATATCGGAACAGCTGCAGCGCGATCGCTGCCATGTCACAGAGTTCTTGCTGTTGGCACTGACATGTCTGTGGGAAAAATGTCCACCAATCTAGAGTTACACCACCTTGCACTCAAACGTGGCCTCCAATCCAAAATTATTGCGACTGGACAGACCAACCTTATGCTCGGTGATGACGGAATTCCCTTAGATGCTGTCCGAGTCGACTTTGCAGCAGGTGCAGTCGAGCAACAAGTTATGCACTATGGTCTAGACCACGATATTCTCTTTGTAGAAGGGCAGGGAGCATTGTTTAATCCAGGCTCAACCGCAACGCTGCCTCTCATAAGAGGAACGCAGCCAACCCATCTAATTTTGGTTCATCGTGCCGGCCAAACGCATATCAGGA
>JBCBJE010000464.1:0-4953 GCA_038523735.1 Cyanobacteria bacterium J06626_18
CTGCGGCGGGTCGAGACGCCCTATGTCGTTTTTGTGGATAACGATGTCGTCTTTGCCCCCGGCTGGTTGCAGGCGCTGGTGGAGTGTAGCGAGGAAACGGGCGCAACGGTTGTGGGTTCTCTGGTGTGTCAGTACAAGCCGCTGCACACCATCGTGCATTGCGTCGGTGGTGACTACATGGCTCCTGATGAATACGAAAAGTTTGCGCGGGGCGAACGAGGACCGAAAGGGTCCTTGACTGAGGCTGGCAACTGGACCATTCAAGAAAAAACCTATTTTCAGAACCGTCCCATTGTTGAGATTCAGGAACATCTGAAGCGTCAGACCATGGGCTTTGTAGAATTTCATGCCATGTTGGTCCGCACCAGCATCTTTAACCGCATTGGCCTATTGGATGAGGGTTTTTCTTGCACCAAGGAGTACCTGGATTTTTGTATGACGGTAACCCGTGCGGGTGGCTTAATTTACTTCGAGCCTGCCTCGATCGTGACGTTTTTGACCCATCCCCCCGCACCCGCTTTGCAGTCGGATGATTTGCCTTACTTCAGACTGCGCTGGAGCGATGAGTGGGAGTTGGATAGCCTGTTGCATTTTCAGAAGAAGTGGAATCTGGCGGCGAGTAGCTACTTTCAAAAACGCTACAAGAAGCTGGGGCAGCGGCGTCGTAAGGAAATCATCAAACCCATCGCAGCCCGGTTTTCGTTCTTGGGCAAACCCATCACTAAATGGATTGAGAACCGACTGGTTCACCTCGAAAAGGTGCTCAATCGCTATATCTCTGGGCGGCATCATCAAGTCGTAGAGCAGGCTGCTACTGCTTCGGATGCCAAGGTTCCTGTTTTTCCTGATGTCGAAAGGCACGTTATGGCGTTACCGCCGATTTCCGAGGCACGGGTGGCGGTCCCCGTAGGAGCGCATGGCTATGCGCCCGAGGACATATAACCGTATCCCGCAGGGGCGTATGACTATATGCCCAAAGACATACAACCGGGCGCATAGCCATGCGCCCCCCAACCGCATTATTCATTCATTTTTCTGTAGGAGGGAATCCCATGCTTTATCGCGAATTTGGTAAGACGGGTCTACAAGTTTCAGCCATGGGCTTGGGTACCTGGAATATCGGTAACCAGTGGGGCCACATTGAAGAGGAGACAGCGATCGCGACTGTCCGTAGCGCGATCGAACAGGGCGTCAACTTGATTGATACTGCCGAGTCCTACGGCATCCCGGCGGGCCTTTCGGAAGAGCGACTGGGCAAGGCGCTGGTGGGCATTCGCAACGATGTTCACGTCGTCACCAAAATCGGACGCTGGGGCCGGCGCACGGGGCAGATGGTGCCGATGACGACGGTAGACATGGTGCGCCTGTGTACGCAGGCTTCCTTGTATCGTCTGCGAACGGACTACATCGACGTCATGCTGTGTCACGAGGGCAAGCTGTCGGATCCGAAGATAGCGGAAACCTATCTGGCGGGCTTTGAAACCCTTAAGGAACAGGGCCTAATCTGCACTTATGGCATTTCCACAGACAAGCTTGACGTCCTGAAGCTCTTTAACATGAACGGTACCTGCAGTGTTGTGGAGACGGACTACTCCTTGCTGAATCGGGGGCCTGATGATGAGTTCTTCCCTTACTGTGAGGAGCATGGCATTGCGGTGCTGGTACGAGGGCCGCTGCATAAGGGACTACTGTCAGGCAAGTACACCTCCGAGACAGTGTTCACTGACACGGTTCGTTCGGAATGGTACGACAGCGATCGCGCTAAGGAAAAACTCGCCCGCAAACTAGCCAAAGTCGACAAGCTCAGAACGGCCCTCACTCCTGGCGAGGAGATGGTGACCGCAGCGCTGCGATTTGTAATTTCCCATCCGCTGCAGCCTGTCGCGATCGCTGGAGCCAAGTCGCCAGCACAAGCTGCCATGAATGCTAAGGCTGGTAACACCCTGCTTTCGTTGGAAGAACGGCAGCAGTTAATCCGATACACCAAACAAAAACAAGCAGACAAAGTCCCTGCCTGAAGATCGCATCTACCAGGATGAAACAGATATGACTGATTGGCTATAAAGCGTTCTAGCCAATCAGTTGAATCATGCCAAAACAGTCAATCTTTTGTTTATTTTGGTGTGTGTTTTGAACCAGCAGTCACATAGAGGGTTTCTCATTTTCACAATTGCAACCGTAATTGTATTGGGTGCCGTGCTTCCTGCAAACGCAAACAATCGCATCCGGGGCGAGTTTGAATATGACATCGACGAACACACGTTGAGTGAATGGCAAATTGGCCCCATTTTCTCGCTTGATGAAACCGATGATTCGCAAATAGAAGTTGAATTTCCCATTGGCCAAGATGACGGCATCTGGTTTACCCAGCCTGAGCTGACCTATGAAACGGAAATCGACGATTTCACCTTTGAACTGAGTGTCGGTGTCGAGGTTCCTTTCTCTGGAGACCCTGTGGAACCCTTTGGCAGCATCGAAGGTAGCATTGATTTTTAAATTCGACTTAGATCACACGTCAAAACCAACAGCATGAAAACTTTCTCGTAGGCGTTTGACGACGGCTTTAAAGAGCCTGGTAATGATGATTTTAGTAGCTGGAGAGAACGAACGATGACACAACCAGAAACGACAATTTCAAGACAGCCAGGAACGGCGATCGCGACACAGCCTAAAGTAACACTAGTTGTCGGCCCCCGCGAGCGATTTAGCTACACTCGTGAGTCTCTGGAAAGCGTTTATCAAGATACTGACTACCCGTTTGACTTAGTGTTTGTGGACGTGTGTTCACCCAAAAAAATTCGAGATTACGTGATTGCAAAATCGCAGGAAAAGTCCTTCAAAATCATTCACACGGATCGCTATATTTCTCCTAATCAAGCTAGAAATGTGGGGTTGCGTTACGTCCTCAGTGAAACCGATAGCAAGTACGTGGTGTTCATTGAAAACGACGTTATTGTCCAAAAAGGCTGGCTCACAAAATTGGTGAAATGTGCTGAAGAAACCGACGCCGCTGTTGTGGGACCCCTCACCTGCATTGGTCACCCAGCGCACCAAGTGATTCACAATGCCGGTGGCAAATCCTACATTCAGGTCGATACCAAGCATGGCGAGCCCCGGCGGCGCATTCGTCAGTCGGCCTACTTAACTGGGACACCTATTGCTGAGGTGCTCGACCAAATGCATCGGACCCCATGCGACTATGTTGAATTTCACTGCATGCTGGCTCGTACCGCCATTTTTGCGAAGACCGGCCTGCTAGATGAAGGCATGATGGCGACCCGTGAGCACATTGACTTTTGCTTTATGGTGACGGAAGCAGGCGGCACCGTCTATAACGAGCGAGAGTCAGTGGTGACGACTGACACCCTAGGCATTGATTCCAATAAAGCGGGGTTGATGGCCTGGTTTGGTAAGCTAGAACTGCCTGACTTTAAGTGGTACGACCTGCCTTACTTCATGCTGCGCTGGAGCGATGCGTGGGATTTGGCCAGCCTGCACCACTTGCGCGACAAGTGGGGGCTCACGGATAAGGACAAGTACTTCAGACGTCGCTATGCCGGTTTAGGGAGCCGCCGCCATGAGCTGCTGATTAAGCCTTTTGTGGATCAACTCACGTTTGGTAAGGGGAATGAAACGCTTGAGAAGCTGCTGATAAGTTTGGAACGACGCTTGAACCGCTATCTCTATCAGCGCTATACCCAGCGTCATCCTGGCGTCAAGCATCCACCACAGCCCACGAGCCTTACGCAGCAAACGACATAATCAATAGTGCGAAATGGCACATTTGCGAATTCCGTAGGGTGCATTGCTGAAACGTTAGCGTAGCCATGCCCGTAGGGCTATATGTACTCTACGCGAATGCACCCTACAGGACATTTCCGAATTCCGAATTCCGAATTCCGAATTTCAACCTCAACTTTTTCACCAAATTCAGGCTCATCATGCTACCGACTCGAATCATTTTTGTACGCCATGGTCGCAGCACCTATAACGACCAGGGACGCTATCAGGGCAGTTCTGATCAATCTGTGCTCACGGACCATGGTCACCGCACTGCTCAACTGGTGGGCCAAGCACTTCAGGCCGAGAAGATTGATGCTATCTATGCCAGTCCCTTGAAGCGGGTACAGCAAACAGTCGATGCGATTTGTGACTACTTGCCTCACGCTAAGGGCGCGATCGCCCTCCGATACGACCTCCGTGAGATTGACCTGCCTGCTTGGGAAGGGTTGCCTTACCAGACGGTGCGGACTCAGCAAGTTGAGGCGTATCGCTGTTGGATTGAGCGTCCTGAAGAATTTCAGATGGCGCGATCGGCCAATGCCGAGCCGTCTTATCCGGTACGCGATCTCTACGCTCGGGCGCAGCAATTTTGGCAAGATGTGCTGCCTCGCCATGTTGGCAAAACCCTTTTGGTGGTGAGCCATGGGGGCACAATTCATGCGTTAATCAGTACCGCTCTCGGTCTCACACCGAAGCAGCATCACTGTCTACAGCAGTCCAACTGTGGTGTTAGCGTTCTGGAGTGCGCCGCGCCGACTAATGCGGCTCGTCTTTTTCAACTCAATGACACGGGCCTCATTGGTGAATTGCTACCCAAACTCAAAGCGGGCAAGCAGGGGTTACGGCTGTTGTTTTTGCCAATTGCACCAGAGACGCCCCTCAACGGTGTTCATACCCTGCTGAAATCCGTGCATCTCGACTTCAGCCTACAAACATCAGAACTGGTGAATGATTTTCAATCTGCTCAACTGCTGCGACATCATCGGGAGACCGTACAACTGCAGGTGCAGCGCGATGACTTTGTGCAGGCTTGGCAACAGACCCTCACAATGCGTCAGCAGTCGGAGGAGATGCTGGTAACAGGACTCGCGATCGCCTCTCCCGCGAAAGTTCAAGACCTGCTGACGCAGATCCTGGGCATTGCACCCGTTGCTAAGGATTCACTGACGC
>JBCBJE010000465.1:0-4941 GCA_038523735.1 Cyanobacteria bacterium J06626_18
ATCGACGATACAAGTTCCTCCAGAGAGATTCCCCATAAAGACCTTGTCAATATCTACATCCTCTAGAGAAGCTTTTGCTAAAGTGTCAGAGCAAATCTTGTGGGTCGTTCTGACCCAGGTCTCATGGTGCTCGCGAAAAAACCTCCTCTGATCGTGACGATAGGTACGGCTCTCTTGCTAATCAGCGGGGGAGCCATGGTTTACTGGGCCATACAATGGCGATCAGCGAACGTACAGGGCTTGCCTGCTGGGGTTAAGGCTGTTCCAGAAGCTGCCGTTGCCGCTGTAAGCCTTTCGACTGATACTGAGCAGTGGCAACGCCTAAGGCAGTTTGGGACACCTGAAACGCAAGCCGCCCTCGACCAGCAGTTGGCAAATTGGCGCGATCGCTGGCTAGCGACCTACGATATTTCCTTTAGTCAGGACATTAAGCCATGGGTAGGCTCAGAAATCACCCTCGCATGGCTACCGGACACTGAGGCTGATCCAGCCGAGGAGCCGAGTAGCGTCTCGCCAATGGGGTTACAGCGCCGTATCCTATTGCTTCCCATAGCCGACCCAGAAGCTGCACAGATTACGGCTGAATCGCTCCCCGTCGCCACTGACGCCACCAATCAGCTGGAGTATCGCGGCGTGACGCTTACCGCCTACGCGCCCACGGCTGATCCGCCTGCAGCCGCCGCCGAGCCAATTTGGATGGGTGTCTTGGGAACGCAATTGGTCTTGGTCGCCGAAACGGAATCGGTCGCCAAACAAGCCATTGATGCTTATAAGGGCGGTAAGTCCCTCGCCGATTTGCCAGGCTATCGCCGCTCGTTCGAGCACATCGGGATCCCTCAGCAATTTGGCCGACTTTACCTCAATGTTCCTGCGGTTACCCAGATGCTGGCCCAAGCTTCCCAGCCACCGCTCGCTTCCCCCATTGTTGAAAGCTTTCAAGAAAGCCGCGGGATTGCGGCCACCATCAACATTGCCTCGCAAGGCGTGCAGATTAGAAGTACGAGCTGGTTAGGGCCTAATAGCGATCGCAGCTATGCCGATACAAATGTAGCGGCGCAGTTGCCGCAATACCTGCCCCGCGAAACCCTCGTCATGGCCTCCGGCGGAAATCTTCAGCAGTTTTGGGAAGACCTCAGCGCTAAACGGAACTGGGGCGCGTTGACGGCGCTCAATCCCGATAATCTGGCGCTGGCACTTCAAGGCAGTACGGGTCTGACCTTAGAGAGCGACTTGCTGCCGTGGATGGCGGGTGAGTTTGCCGTTGCGTTGGTGCCGTCGCAAGACAATACGCCTGAAGATGATGACGATGCGCCCTTACCGAATCCTGGTTTGGTGACGCTGCTGCAGGTAAGCGATCGCGCCCAGAGTGAACAAACCTTCACTCAGCTCGATACCGTAGTCAAAGATCGCCATCGCTTCTCGATTCTGAAGGAGCCTGCTGGCCAAACTGAGCTGATCAAGTGGGTGTCACCCTTTCAATCTGTTGCGCTATCACGGGGCTGGCTCGACAACAACATCGCCTTGTTCACGGTGGGCAGCGAAACCGAAGATGCGATCGTGCCGAAACCCCGACGCCCCCTCACGACTGCCCCCCTGTTTCAATTGACAACAGCCGACGCCCCAACCGTCAACAGCGGCTATTTCTTTATCAATGTCGAAGCCCTGAATCAAACTGAGGACAACTTCTTTTTACCGGCGCTCTCGATCGAGAATCAGGGCGTCTTAAGGGCTATCCAAGCGCTGGGAGTCACGGCAACTGTGATCGACGATCAGCGGCTGCGTTACGACCTCTACATTGCCCTCACGCGAGGTAATCGCCCCGGCCCCCTGCCGAGTGAGACTGCTGCCGATACATCACCAGAGACTCCCGCTGAAGAGATTCCCGCTGAGGAAACTCCGGCTGAGGAGGTGCCAGAAGAAGCTGCGCCCGCTGAGAACTCACCGGAACCGTCTGAGGCCGAAGGGGATACACCTGAGGCCGAGTCTGAAACGGCTCCCGAGAATGGCTAGCCTTGGTCGTCAATCAGGATTCAATCCTATGTCGCAGCCCCCAAGTACTGACTGGTCCTATCCTTTGCCAACGCTTTACCCCGGCACATTGGTGAAACGCTACAAGCGCTTTTTTGCCGATATTGAACTGGCGTCGGGTGAAGTTATCACGGCGCACTGCCCCAATACTGGACCCATGACAGGGGTTTGCCATGTGGGCGGGCAAGTAATGGTCTCACATAATCCCAGCCCTAAACGCAAGCTGGCCTACACCTGGGAGCTATCGGAAGTCCAAGACACGGTGCCAACCTGGACCGGTGTCAACACAGCACTGCCGAATCGCGTGATTAAATCTGTCTTGGAAGCTGGCATCCTTCCTGAACTCGGTTCCTACACCGACATCAGAACGGAAGTGAAGTACGGACGCGATGGCAAAAGCCGGATTGATTTTTTGCTACAGGGCGAGGACGGCAGACCGATCTATATCGAAGTTAAAAATACGACATGGGTGAAAGGAACCCTAGCGCTGTTTCCCGATACCGTCACCACACGCGGCCAAAAGCACCTGAAGGAGCTGACAGAGCTAATCCCTGACGCGCGGGCTGTCATGCTCTATTTCATCAATCGCGGCGACTGCGATACCTTTGCTCCCGGCGATGAAGCCGACCCGGTGTATGGGGAACTGCTGCGGACCGCGATCGCTCAAGGCGTCGAAGTCTTTCCCTGCCGCTTCGACGTCACCCCCCAAGCCATCCGCTACCTGGGCCTCGCCACCCTCCACCTATGAACCGTAAGGTGGGCAACTCCCTCCCTCGCACCTCTTACCCACAACCAACCCCAATTTGCCCACCACCCCACGACGCAGTAATCCCTCAGGCAAATCTCTCTAAACAAGATGACTTATCCACAGTTACTGTCGTTTTATCGTTCTTTATGGTTACTTCACGGAAAAAGTGAGGCGCTTCACGTTTCTGTTATTGCATCACGCATGTACCGGCTTATATTGTGTATTGTGAATCCGTAATTCACGCAGACTCCTATGTCTTTAAAGCAACTCTCTCCATTTGCTTTGCTGTTGCAATTGATGCGTTCATAGCAGTTGTACTTAGGCTAAGCCCATAGAAAGACCAGCCACCTTTGCGAAGAGAATGTCATCTGCCTTCGGTGGCATTACGCAATATGAGCAGGGTAAGCCATCTACTCACCTGACCCGATAACTGCAGCCCTAAGAACTATAGCGATAAAGCATTGGAATCCTTGAAGGTCCGAAATAGTCTCTTTATTCATCTCAAGCAGGAGCATTATTCGTGAAGCTTACGCAATCAAATCACCCACCCGCCAGTCTCTTCATCGAAGACTTTGAAGATGGTAACCAACCGGGATTTGACTCGATGTTCAACCATCAAATCGAGCCCTTGGCAGAGTTGGACGTAATCTATTGGGACATAACTGATACCCCTTGGGGGAATGACTACACTGAAGCAATGGGATATACCCTAGGGATCGCGCCTGCAAAAAATATCATTACGTTCAATCTGCAACCTACACAACAGGTGGGCTATGCCAGCGTCGATATGGTTGATTATGGCGATGGTGCAGTCCGCTTTATTGGCAGCGAAGGAGAGTTTACCTACACCCAAGATCAGTTCACCAATGAGTGGGTTACATTCAGCACGGAGAATCTGGATATTGGGTGGATTAACAGCATTGAACTGTTTGCCATTGAAGCTGTCTACGACAACATCACGATTGAAGTGGTAGCTGAGGAAGAACCCGTAACTCCTAGTGCAACAGTGCCTGAGCCGGGGATGGCGTTGGTGCTGGGGGTGGCAGTTTTATCGTTGGGTGCTATCCGAATCCGACAAGCTTTAGGATAGAAGTATTACCCCTGCAAAACTGGGGTATGGTCATGGCGCACTGTTAGGGCTATAGACCATAGACCCAATTCAACGCCTTTAGGGATTGGGGTGAATCAGCTTCAATAAACTCTGGGCTCTCCTTCCAGAGCCATCGTAAGTGAGCGTTTTTCCGAGCAAGAAACCCATGCGAGTCAAGTTCGCGTTTACAGCGCTTTTGTGCGCTATGTGTCTATCCAGTGCATCGTCTGCCGTGGAGGCAGAAGCGGGTGTATCTGAGGGTGATGAATCCGTTTGCCAAACCGACATCACATGGACAAGGCAAAGCGAAAATCAGTGGATTTCTGAAGATGGGTTGGTCGTTAAACTGTATAACGAAGCAGACGCTGACTCAGCTCGTCTCTGGTACGAAGAGGAGGTATTTGCTATAACGACTTCCTCTTTCTGGACCAGTGACAATGCATCGGAAGCAGAGGCAATCCTGGAGGAAATGATTCCGGGTGAGGAAATTGACGTTACGAACTTCTTCCGTAATCGAAGTTGGCGTATCGAAATCGTTTCATTCGGATGTTCACGCGGGTTAAAGTGCATTCCTGAGGATCCTTATCTCATCCAATATCTCCATCGTCCGGCAGAGGATTGGGTCATCGATCGTCTACTGACCCGTGCCCAGGGGTTTGTAATTGATGAAACCGATCCGGCAGATCCCAGACTCATCACTCACGCTGTCGTTGAGGGGCCATATTTACCTATTTTTGAAGGACGTTTCAGACAGGATGGAGTTACATTTTGGTTCTCAGCTCGTGACCATGATGGAATTACAAGCTACCGAACATTACTTCATGAAAAGCACGGAATTCTAGAGCTTTCTACCTCTGAAGCGCGGTTCGAAACATTGCGTGAAATTAATGACTTTTTGGCATCCTGTATTTAAGCAGAAAATGATTTTCGCCCCGTACTAGTGCTTAGTTGCGTCTACCTACTCATTCAATGAGTAGTCAATAAATGTGCCATTTGATGGCTAGCTTGATCGCCAGATAGAATGGCGTGAAAATGATTAATTTCAACTTATCTGCTCTCTCTTAAACAAGGATAG
>JBCBJE010000466.1:0-4930 GCA_038523735.1 Cyanobacteria bacterium J06626_18
ACCCCAGGAGCCTGCATCATTTATTGCCTGAGTCGCAAGCGGGTCGATGAGCTAGCCTTGCGCCTGCAGCAGGATAGAGTGTCAGCACTGCCCTATCACGCGGGACTGTCGGACGAGACTCGGTCAACCAACCAAACTCGCTTCATTCGCGACGATGTTCGGGTTATCGTGGCTACTATTGCATTTGGGATGGGCATTAATAAACCCGATGTGCGCTTGGTCGTTCACTATGACTTACCGCGGACCTTAGAGAGCTATTACCAGGAATCGGGCCGGGCCGGGCGTGATGGCGAAGCCGCCCACTGCACCCTCTACTTTAGCTATGGCGATGTTTCAGTCGTGAATTACTTGATTGAGCAAAAACCGGACGAACAGGAGCAAAACATTGCCCGCCAGCAGCTCCGCCAGGTTCTGGATTACGCGGAAAGTACGGTCTGTCGTCGCCAGATTCAACTAGGGTATTTTGGTGAGGCGTTTCCGGGGCAGTGCGATCGCTGTGATAACTGTCGCCATCCCAAACCTATCGAAGATTGGACCATTGAAGCCCAAAAATTCTTGTCCTGTGTGGCCCGCTGTCGCGAACGGTTTGGCCTTATCCATATTATTGATGTGCTGCGGGGCTCTCAGAAAAAGCGCATTCGTGAACTCCAGCACGACCAGCTCTCAACCTATGGCATTGGCAAGGACCGCAGCGTCGAAGAGTGGAAGCTGCTGGGGCGCTCTTTGTTGCATCAGGGCCTAGTGGACGAAACCACTGATGGCTATCCAATTCTCAAGCTGAATGCCGCTAGCTGGCAGGTGCTGCGGAAACAGGTAACCGTGCAGGTGGCGATCCCTGAGGACTTGAGGGGTATTTCCCAGACGGAGACGACTACAGACCCCGCAGCGGAAGCAGGACTCTTGGCAAAACTGCGATCGCTCCGTAAACGCTTAGCCGACGAGCAAGGTGTGCCGCCCTACATTGTCTTCACCGAAACCAGCCTGCGTCAGATGGCCCAGCGGATGCCGCGATCACAGGCCGACTTTGAGCGCATCTCGGGGGTAGGCAGACGCAAATTAGAGCAATATGGTCAGGTTTTTGTGGATGAAATCAACACCTTCTGCGATGAGCATGGCCTCGCTGGAGAACCGTCCCGACAACCGGCCTACGAAGGAGACCATACTCCGATTGTCGGCAACACGCATGCCATTACCCGCCAGCTGTATGACCAGGGTCATTCACCAGCCGAAATTGCCCAACTGCGAAACCTGCGCCAGACGACTATCATCAACCACCTCGCTGACCTGATTGAATCAGGCGATGAGGTTAATTTGGATGACTTAGTACCCGTTGACCGGCAAGCGGCGATTTGGCAGGCGTTGAGTCAGGTTGTCAGCAACCGCCTGAGTGAAGTGCGTTATCACTTAAAGGACCAGTACACCTACGACGAAATTCGCCTGGTGCGCGGAGCCTATCGTCGCAAGCAGCATCATCTCTCGCAATAACGCGACAGACTAGGTCACGGCCCTCCCTGCGGTAGCCTATGAGAGAAATCTGTACTGGAGGAGGTTGCCGTGAAGGTTGCGTTTGTAGGCATGGGGACGATGGGAGTGCCAATGGCGTTGAACCTGCTGAAGGCAGGGCACGCTGTCACCGTAAATAACCGCACTCGCGATCGCGAACTGCCGGTTGCCGCAGCCGGAGCCCGGCGAGCTGAGTCGCCCCAAGCCGCAGCCGCTAGCGCTGAGGTGATTATCACTTGTGTGAGTGATACTCCCGATGTGGAAGCCGTCATCCTCGGTGAGCAGGGCGTTATTCAGGGGGCTAGCGCTGGTGCGATCGTAGTGGATATGTCTACCATTAGCCCGACAGCCACGCAGAAAATGGCAGCAGCCTTGGCTGCAAAAGGGATTCACATGGTAGACGCGCCCGTATCTGGTGGCACTGAAGGCGCGCAAAAGGGCACCTTATCCATCATGGTGGGCGGCGAGTCTGACATTGTTGAAAAAGTCCACCCCGTTCTGGAAGCCATGGGCAAAACCATCACCCACATCGGCCCTATCGGTTCAGGACAGATTACGAAAGCCATCAACCAGATCATTGTGGCTGGTACTTACTGGTCTGTGGCTGAAGGCATGGCCCTGGGCATGAAGGCAGGTCTCAATATGGACCACGTTGTTCAGGCCGTCGGCAGCGGAGCCGCCGGATCTTGGGGGCTCACTAACCGATCTGGCAATATGATCGCCAACGAATATCCGCTGGGATTCCGCGTGCGCCTACATCAAAAGGATCTGAATATCGCCCTCAACGCCGCCCGCGAACTTGGCGTCACCCTACCCATGGCCGCCTACGTCGAGCAAATCGAAACTGGACTGATGGCACAGGGATATGGCGATGAGGATCTTTCGGCGATCGCTCGCTGCGTGCGGCAGCAGTCGGGGATTGATTAGGGAAGAGTGGAAGGGGGTAAGGGCAGATGAGTGGGGGAGTCCATCACTCCATCACTCCGTCCCCCTCAGCGGTTTGAGCCTCCATCTGAGTGGTGCAGAGTTCTTGCGTTGCATCATCCACGCGAGCGCTGTTGTTGTTAGCTAAATAGTCCGATAGCCAGTCGCAACTGCTGTGGAGGAGCGTGTCGATGTTGTCCATGCCTTCGCGCTCCCAAACCAGCACAGTAGAATCGGCACTGGCTGAAATGACATAGATAGCTTGGCCGTCGATCGCGATATCGCGGACACCTTGCGTGTGGCCTGAGAGGGTCGTTATTAAGGTGCCTTCTAAATCCCAGATGCGAATGGTGTTGTCGTTGCTAGCTGTGACAATTAACTGTCCGGTAGGGTCAAAGCTAACGGCCAATACCCCGTCCTCATGGCCCTCAAAACTGCGTATAAGCTGGCCATCCTCTACGCGCCATAGATTTACGGTGTTGTCATAACTGGCGGTGGCCAGCATCGTACTGTCGGGACTGAAATCAGCATCGGGAACCCATCCTCGGTGACCTTCCAGGGCAAGCGGCGGCGTGTTAGGAAGGTTGCCCACCGTCCAGATTCTGACTCGGTGGTCCCATCCTGTTGAAGCCAAGTACTGACCATTAGGACTGAACGTCACGCTGAGAAGGCCGTCGGGATGAGCTTCTACCAGGTTAAATACGGGCGTTCCGTCGGGGCGCCACATCCGCAGGGTATGGTCGTCTCCTGCGGTTGCTAACAGCTGCCCCTGCGGATGAAAGGCAACGTCATTCACAATGCCTTCATGTCCTTCCAATACCACAGATGCAGAGGTTTCTGTCGCGAACTGTTGCCAGAGTCTGACGGTACTATCAGAGCTAGCAGAGGCTAGTTGAGTACCATCGGGACTAAAGGCCACAGCATTAATGGCACGGGTATGTTCTGTGAGCGATCGCCGCAGCTTGCCATGTTCAGTCCACAGGCGAAGAACCGCGTCAGCTCCACCCGAAGCAATCAATTCGCGGTTGGGCGCGATCGCGACGGCATTCACCGGTCCTTTGTGGGCTGGCAACACATGGAGGTTGTCCTGGTCGAGATTCCACAAACGCACAGCGCGATCGCCCCCCGATGTTGCGATTAGGTCACCATCGGGCGCGATCGCTAGAGCCGCTACCAATCCTGTATGTCCAACTAGGGTGCCAGAGGGGGTACCATCCAGCTGCCACACACGCACCAGCTTGTCATCCCCGACGGTAATGACTTGTTTGCTATCGGGTGTGAAACGCACGTTGTAAATCGGCCCGTCATGGGCTTTGATAGTGCTCACAACTTCCCCTGTGGTCAAGTCATAGAGATTTACCTGGCGATCGAGCCCCACGGAGGCCAGCAACTTACCCCCACGGCTCAAATCCAGGGCTGTTACCGCACTCCGATGCTCTCTAAAAGTTTTCAGTTGCTCGCCTGCCAGGTTCCAAACGTAGACTGTCCCGCGCTCGTCGCCAGCAATGATTTGGTTATCTTGCGACCACACAAGTGCCTGGAGTCCTCGTAAGTCGCCTTGCAATGTGCGAACGAGTTTGCCTTCTTGGGTCCAGATTTTGACGGTTGCATCCTCACTTGCCGTCGCCATCAGTTCACCATCCGGTGAGAAATTGACCGCCCGAGTGGGTTCTGTATGGGCTTGCCACTCGCGTTGATAGCGACCGTCACTGTGCCAAAGATAAAGATTCCCATCGGCATCAACAGCTGCAACGTGTTCCCCATCAGGGGTGAAATCGAGGTCTAGCAGCGGCCCTCCGTTACACTGCAGTACCGCAAGTTCCCTGCCGTTCAAATCCCACAGTCGAATCGTGCCGTCAGCGCTCACAGAAGCCAGCTTTTGCTCATCAGGGCTAAAGGCTACTTGCCAGACCGTACCCGTGTGCCCCTCAAGTCGATTTTGTTCCTGTACCCAAAAAAGTGCCTGCTGCAGTGAACTTGTCACTTGGGCTTTGGCGTCGAGCGTTTGTTGCCCTGGCTCCAACGCTTGAAACAACTGTCCAGCTCGGGTCGCTGCTAACAGGGCTTCAAATCGTTGGTCAGACAAGAATAAAGCCTTAGAAGATTGAGTCAGCGCTTTGAGTTGGGCTTGTTCAGCTCGCATCTGGGCTTGTTGAGCCTGATGCGAAAGCCCCCAGCTACTAAATCCGAGGACGCCCGTAAGTATTGATGCTGCGGTTACTAGCTGTAACCAGCGTCGCTGTTCAGCCAACACTTGCTTTTGCCGTTCTAGCTCAGCGTCCTGTGCTGCTGACTCAACTTCTGCACTCGATAACACATACTGGTGATGCAGAGCTGTGGGACGGGGGTCTTGGTCTTTTCCTTGAACCAAGTAATGTTTGGCTCGTTCTAAATCGGCCCCCCGCAACAAATAACTGGTGTCGCGACCATTGCCGTCCCACAGCTCTGCATCACCAGTATGTGTTATCGAGTGCAGAAGTTGAGTCAGCAGCACAGGACGCTG
>JBCBJE010000467.1:0-4929 GCA_038523735.1 Cyanobacteria bacterium J06626_18
ATCGAAGGATAGGTTTTAACAAGTACTAAGATGTTGCGTCTTTTCATGGGCGTTTTGAGCATACTCGATGTTCCCAATAAGTTAACTTCGGGACATGCTCTAAGAGATCAGTGGAAGCCTTGCCCGCTCTCTTTAAAAGCTACAGCTGATAGTTTTTTGCCTCCTTCTGAGACTCAGGATTACAGTTGTCGGTAGATGAGCCTTAAATCTCTGGCACCTCAATAACTCGACTCCGATCGCAATACACTCTCATCAGCGTCCCCACCGACACGCGGCAGAGGTAGCTGACGTCTTTAAGCTCCATCTTGGGCACCAGCTCCGATATGAAGGTATGACGGCAGTTGTATTGACTGCCATAGAAGGCAACCCGCCCTTCTTCCACCAGGCGCTTCACCACGGGCCGCCAGATGTGAGTCTGAAAGCTGATGTAGTTGAAGGGCCGGTTACCACCTTGCACTGACTTAAATAGATAGTGGTTTCTGTCCTGTGCAGAATGCTCCCACAACCAGCCCAGCAGCGCCTGCATCTGGGCATTACACGGGAACCGAGTGGTACGGTAATTCTTCGTCGATTGCAGAATCTTGGTGTCCTGGGGGCAGGCCTCAGCAATCGCTAGCTGACTGAAGTTGACTGCCACGTGTGACCACTTCAGCGCGGCTGCCTCCTCTGGCCTGCAGCCGCTGTACATCAGGAAGGCAACCCACGGCCAGTATTTGGGCCGCTCCTTAGTGAATGTCTGGATGATGATGCCGCGTTCCTCTGCGGTGAATGCCACGAATGTATCTTCAGCATCCTTGCGCTGGCTGAGGTAGCGCTGTAGCCCGGTGAAGGGGTTCCACGGTAATAGGTCTTCGAAGACAGCCCAGTTACCGCAGGCATTGAACTGTACCAGCGTTCGCTTTGCGGTGTTTCGAGAGTAGTAGTCAAGCAGCCACTTGCGGATACCCCTAGCGTTATCGATATCGGGTGATAGGTCTTGCATGAGTAGAATCCTCTTTCTGACAGCAGCGTAGTCCCTCTTAACGGTGGAGGGCGATACGGACGGTGCGCGGAAGTCAACATAGGCGTCCCATAACTCCAAAAGTTCATCTAGTGTGATCGCCCTATCCATCACCCTCGCGACTCAGCCGCCGTTGCCGCCACTCATCGCTTTCGGGTGGATTCTCAGGGGTATTTTTAGTGGAAGTAGTCATCAGAGCTAGAACCTTGAGCCGCTTACAGTAGGCGGCCCATTCATCAGCCTGAGTAACCGTGTGGATGCTGTAGTAGAGATACACCCTTGATTCACTGCCATTCCCTTGAGCATCCAGTTGCTCAATCCGCTTCGGCGTTAGGCGCAGTTCAATAGCGTGCGGGGCATAGTCAACCCAATCAACTGAGTCTTCACGGGTCATACCCAAGGGTTTGTAGTTCCGATTCAGGATTACATAGCGACCATCCTCAATTCGGTGAATGCAGTATGGGAACTGGGTTTTGATTAACTTCACGTTCATGATTTACGCTCCTTGACGAGCTTTAAATCTGACACTGGGATGGACTGCGTGACTAGCCACTGATCGTGTTCAATTACGGCCACCTTGTTAGATACCGACTTGACCGTTAAGCGCTTACGCCCGCAAACCCTTGTCAGCGTTGACTTTGAGCCCGTGTAAAGCACCTTTTTACCTACCAAATCGGCCCCCTCAGATCCCGGTTTGGTGTGATCTGGATCACCTTGTTCAATAGTTGTTAGATTCATGTTCAATTCGCTATCCCTTACGGGGCAAGCGTTTCGGGAGTTATTGAACATATCCCCCATATGTGCGGGCTCCAAAACCGGGATCTGAGTTGTGATCTGAGTCACATGCTGGATCCCGGTTTGGCCTTCAGATCCCGGTTTTGAGGGGGGGTCCCCCCCTCCCGCAGATTTGTTAGATAAGGATGTAATTTTTTCCCTGTCTGGGTTTGAGCTATTGAACATGTTTTGAACATGTTCAATTTGTTCAATAGCGCTTCTGATATAGACGGCAGATCTGCGTTCGCCCCGCTTTTTGACCATTTCATCAGACTGCAAACGCCTCAAAACCACATATAGAGAGGCTTTCGGCATGTTCGTTTCTTCGGCTATCTGCTCAATGGTCGCGGATCCCACCTTTGTTAGATAGGCGAGCACCCGATCGGCCTGGTTCATGTCGACGTCGGGACCCTGCCAGTTGCCTAGCAACTTCCAGTTCAATGAGTTGGCATCGAGCAATATTTCAAGGTCAAGCTTGCCCCAGCCGTTCTCAACCGCCAGGCGGTAGCAACGGTCATCAGATGCCAGAATTAGCGTCCCCCGGCAGGTTGCACGGATGGCGCTGCTACCCCGGATGGTGTCGAACACGTCGATATCGCCTGCATTCTGAAGGTTCACCTTGCCGGTGTGGTGTACCAGAAGGCCACAGACCCTTAGTGATTTGCACATATCCTGAATCGGCTCCAGCAGCTGGCTCATCTCTGCTGACGATTCGCTGATGCTGTTGTCCCTGATTCGGCTGAGAGTATCGAAGACCACTAGCCTGACCTGCAACTCCTCTACCAGCTCCCTAAGATGCTCCAGCTCGGACAGCTTGAACTTATCGAGCCAGTAGACAGGCAGGCCCTCAGCCCATCCCTGCTTTAGCTCACGCTCTTTTGTTTTGGTCTCGGAGTCCTCACAGCGGATGTAGAGCACCGCGCCCTGGGACACTGGCCTGCCTAAGAACTTGCCGCCCGTAGCGACTGCCTTGGTCAGAGTGAGAGCAAGCAGCGTCTTCCCCTTTCGCGGTGGTGCTGCTAGAAGGAATAGCTCATCGGTGGTCAGTATCTGGTCTACCAGCCAGTCTGTATAGTCGGCGGCCCGCGCCATCAGCTCATCATTCGTTATCAGGCGCTGACGCAGTGGATTGTCTGATGGCGGTGGCGTGTAGGGTTTGGCGTCGGCTGCGGCCGTGCTGATGGCTGCGATCGCTTTTTTAGGATCAGAGGCGTTGAGAAAATCGCTAATGTCCCATCCCTTGGGCGTTTCGCCTGACTCTGGCCTCGGCACTTCTGCGATAGCTCCTCTACTACCCAGCGCCTGGGCCAGTTTGTTAGCACCCTTGCGGCCTGGCTCGTCATGGTCGTAGAAAATGACCACCTTCCCTGGCAGTATGTCCAGCTCCGACGGCTGAGGATAGGTGCTACATCCACAGGTAAAGCAGGCGACGGCAATGAATTCGCTATTCCGCATCAGCCAACCAAGCATCATGGCATCCCATTCACCTTCACAGAGGAACGTCTGGGCTGCTTCGTCTGGCCGGTGGGTGAAGTAAACCTGCTGAGGAATGCCCCACTGTGACCACGGCTGATAGCCGTCGGGCTGCTCTGACTCATCTAGCCAGGGTGCGACCCTTTTCTTAATCCAGTAGCCGGTTCCGTGCTCGTTGGGAATGGGGATGGTGATGGCCGGTGGGCGCTTATTCCCTGCTCGAGCGCGGTCTATGCCCAGCCTGTAATGCTCGATCGCCTCATTTACCAAACCACGACTGTGAAGCCACTCCAGAGCATGAGTAGACTCATTCATCAACTTACGGTGGGCTGCTTTTACCTTCTGAGGAGTGACCGTATCAGCTACTTTGCGGGGTGTAGCAACTATGCGGGTCTTTGATTGGCCTAGTGCTGCTCTGATTTGCTCTGAAGTACATCCCCGGTGGCATTTGTAGGCCCCATCGGTGTTAGGTACCAGCGCTAAGTTCTTCTTCTTACCTTTGCCCTCTAAATCGCAGCTTGGGCATACGGCTCGGCCCTGCGAATCGAAATCGCAGTGATCTTGAATTCTAAAGCTCATGAGGTTAATTTTTAGTTGAAGACAGGAAAAGCCCCAGGTGTAGCGCTGGGGCTTTTATGTGGGCTATTTGGATAGGTAGGACATCTCTAGCTCGAATGGCGCTGCTATGCGGATGTATGGGCGACTAAATCGGATCGCGTACTCGCCTGGGTGGTAGAGCCGCCGCAGTGTGATCGGCCAGCCTATCTGGAGCCGTGTCTCAACGATGTTGGGGTGTTTGTTCTGAACTCCCCAGACAAATACTCTTAGGTCGTGTAACAATTGTTTCATCGTGGTTAAGTTATTGGCTTGATTGCACGTAATTACAAAGCTTTGGGGGGTCGTTGTCGCGGCCCCTTTTTTGTGTGTCCGTACGTAGATGCACTGATATAGATGACCCATCCCTGACCGAGGACTTCGGGGTAGTTGACACCAGGTCCCACCCGCCAAAGATTGGGTTAGGCGCAGAGACCGGCATCTCTGCGCCTGAGCTGTTTAGTGAAAATGCAAGCTGATGCCAGCATCAGGTTAATCCTAACCTGATTTTGACATCACCTGAGCTTGACATCAGGTAGTATGGAGAAGAAGTCTAATGATTCCAAATTTGTGCTTTTACGAAAGTCGAAAGGTGTTACGCAAAAACAGATTGCTGATGCTCTGGGAGTCACGGAGAGAACGGTATGGGCTTGGGAGAAGGGTCATCAAATCCCCAATCTCTCTATTCCACAGATAAAAGCCCTCTGCCGGGTGTTGGATACCACAGTAGAGGACTTGCCAGATAATTTCGGTCCCGCAACCGAAATCTAGTTGTTGTTGAACATGTTGAATGCTGGGGCTTCGGCCTAGGAACCCCACCCCAGCAAACGCCCTTGTAGGAGCCCTTACATGATAGATCGCTAAATCTCCTTTCTCTGACCACTGCCCATCTAGGGCGGTGGTTTTTGTCGTTTAAACCTGAACTTTTCATGAAATCTACTCAACAAACCTCGCCCACATCTACCAAAAAGGCAGACCTCGCCAAATTACTGAAAGAAGCCCGCCGTATTGCGCTTGCTCGCCTGATAGAGACCAACAACGGCGAGAACAACCGCGTATATGACTCCATCAACGCCGCCCTCGCAGAG
>JBCBJE010000468.1:0-4921 GCA_038523735.1 Cyanobacteria bacterium J06626_18
GTCGGGAATGATGTGGGCTAAGCCTTGCTCCAGTTGTTCGACATCTTCATGGATGATCTTTTTGACCTCACCGGTCGTGCGCTGGCTGAAATAGCCCAGGGGTAAGCGACCGAGCTTACGGGCCAGCTCAATGCGCAGATCGTACAGAATGCTGTAGGCCGCAATGTGGGACAGCCGGGTCGAGAGGCCATTACAGATGCCCTTGCCCACAACCGCGCCGACGGCCCACCAAGCCAACTGCCAAATATATTGAGTATCCAGTGTGGCTGAGGACGAGCCAAACACCTGCAGACTCACCAGGTAGATCAGGTAGTAGGGCACGAGCCCCAGAGCCGCCCCGATCGCGGCCAACAGTCCGGACAACGCTAGGGGTAAGCGCTGTTGCAGCACCACGCGCCGAAAGGACATGGCGGTAGGAGATGCCGTGGCAGTGGCGGTGGCCAGACCCAACTGCTCTGCCGCCCATCCCTTCGCCTCATCCAGCGACCCAAACACTTTGCCAGGGCAGCCGTACATGTTTCGGGTAACCGTCGCCACCATCGGCCCCCAGAGGGCAATTAATTTGGTGGAGTCAGGCACCATCGCCACCCCAGCGCAGTAACGAGAGATTTCCGGCTTATGTAACTTTGTCCAAGCGATGCCTTCTTTACGCATTTGCTTGGCGACCGGCGATCGCTTCCCCTGCTCCTCTGCCGCCTCAGCCTCATCCCGCTGAAACACCAGCGCAAATCGCTCTCGTTTCGCCAACCATGATTCAAACTGACGGTAGAAGCGAGTCATTTCATCGGGGGTGCCCATGCCCTGAAATCGAACGGACACCAAGGGCCAACGACTGTCATCAATAGTTACCATGAGGAATGCTCCAGGACAGTACAAAGAATGTCAAACAAACAACCTTAGATAAGTGATTTTCTTTGGGAATTTAGCGACGAATGAGAAACGCTAGGAACTGATGAAAGTGGGCAACAGTAGAGGAAAGTCAGCCAGGATCAATCCTCCTGTCAAATCAACGTTTTGCCCTGAGATCACAATCTTTACAAAGACGTTAAAAGTACTGGCTTTAAAGTCTTTCAAAAACCACAAGCCGGAGCTTTGGTTGGACGCCTAAATGGAGTTCTTGAGATCGCCCCCAGCATTTCCTGACCAGGTGAAGTCGGCATCTTGAGGCGAGCATCATGATTTCAGTGCGATGTTGACTCCTCACTCGCTGCAGAAACCCTGTAAACCTCATCAAGTCATCTTAAATCTGACTAATGGGAATTCATTTCAATAACTGGGTTTCATTCTAGCTTGCTCATGACTAACTCGTGTGCCTCTGGTGGGCGCTGGTCATGATGTTGTGCCTAGAACTTCGCTCTGATCTGCATCCCAAAGGTTCTGGGAGCGCCGAAAGTCCCAACCGTACCCGTGCTGAGTTCAAACGCTTGAGTCACATATTCGGTGTCAAACAAGTTGTTGGCAAACGCATAGAAGCCATAGTTCTCATATTCATACCCCAAACGCAGATTTGCTAAGGCAAACGCCTCTTGTTCAATGGTGTTGAGTTCATCAAAAAAGGTATTGCCGAACCCAATGACCTCTAACCGTCCAAAGAGGCCGGTCTCACTACGATATTGAGCGGCCACGTTATAGGTCAGGTTGGGGGTAAACGGGGTGCGGTTGCCTTCTAGGGGAATGCCGGTAAAGGCATCGGTGCCGTTACGAAATTCAGCATTGAGTAGGCCCAGTCCAGCAATTAACTCCAGCCCCGATACCGGACGCGCAACTACCTCTAGCTCACCGCCAATGACGCGAGTATCGGCATTGCCAATCACCACATTGCCCCCTTGCAGGCTGGGAAATTGGAAATTCGAGACGTCGCTGTAGAATCCCGCCACGTTCACGCTTAGTCGATCCTCCAGCCAAGAAGATTTCAACCCCACCTCATAGTTCCAAGCGGTTTCAGCCTCAAAAACCGCCGTGTCAGCACTGATGGGATCAAAACTCGCGCCAGGGGGCCGATAGCCCCGCGTGATACTGCCATAGAGCAGCACATGGGGACTCACTTGATAATCAATGGCTAATCGCGGTAACAGTTCTGAACCGTCAGCTTCAATATCATTTAGGTCAAGCAGCGGGATAACCAGCGTGCCATCCTGAGATGTAAAGATTCGCTCAAAGTCAGTGGTAGTGCGGGTATTTTCGTACCGCAACCCCGTGGTCAGTGTCAGCGCTTCCGTGACGCCATAGCTCACCTGACCAAACGCGGCTAGCGTTCGACTATCGGTATCGCCATCGCCGCGATTTTCACCGGCGGGTAACGGAGCGGTGGCCGGGGTATCTAAGCCATTAATAAAGGCGCGATCGTTCTCAAAGGTCGAGGTTTCAAAGTAGCCGCCGACAATCCACTGCAGGCGATCGCTGGCCTCCGGCGACTGCACCCGCAGCTCTTGCGTAAACACGCGTGACGAAAAATCGGGTGCGTTGATTTCCAGGTCAGCGGCGGTGGCGTCTTGGTCAAAGGCCGCTTCTTGACTAGAAAAGCGATGGGCCGTGATGGAGGTGACGCGAATATCAGGGTTACTGTAAGCGACTCGCAGAGATTGAGCATTGGTGACCAAATCATTGAACCCGTCAAAGTCCAACTCGGTCTCAAACGGATCGTCAGAATCCAACAGTACAAAGGGTTCTGCCCCTTCTCGATAATCGCCGAAGGAGGCGTTGAACAAGATTTCCCATTCGTCTGCAGGCGTCCACAATAGCTGGGCGCGTCCGGTGCCGCCGGAGCTGTGATCGACATCGGTATCCAGCAGGGTGTTGGTGACAAAGCCATCTTGGCGGCTGTAGTTACCGGATAGTCGATAAAACAGCTCATCTTCAACCAGTGGTCCACTCACAGTAGCCTGAGCATCAAAGGCCGCATCGCTACCGACACTGAGGGCGGTATTGACCTCAAGCTCATTGGTGGGGCGACGCGTGATGATATTGACGACCCCGCCTAACGAACTGCGCCCATAAAGGGTGTTTTGCGGCCCTCTTAGCACCTCCACCCGTTCTAAATCGGTCAGGTCTTGATCGATGAAACCCGCAAAGTCGTAGGGCACATCATCGACGAAAAAGCCCACGCCATCACGACTGAAGGCGTTAAAGTTGGTGACTCCTCGTAGGCTGTAGAAGGGGGCGGTACGGTTAGCGCCACTCGGGAAGAAGGTGAAATTGGGGGTGTTATCGGCGACGCCGTCTAACGAATCAATGTTGGCATCTTCGAGCTGCTGTTCTGTCAGCACCGTGATGCTCAGGGGCACGTCTTGCACATCTTCCGGCGTCCGCTCCGCAGTCACCACCACCCGTAGGGGAGCGTCGGCGATCGCAGGCTCGGTACTACTGGCATTGGGGGCGATCGCTCCCAACGCCACCCCCAAGACCAACCCGCCGGCCTCAGTGCTGAAGGTGGTGGTCGGGGGCGCGTCGACTCCGGTAATCGCCACCCGCACTCGATTGTCAGGCAGACTGGAAACGGACACCAAGGCAATGCCCTCGGCCGGATTGACAACCTGAAATTCATCGCTATCCGGTAATGCCAGCAAGGCATTGGGGATTTCGGCAATCTGCGCATTGCCGATGACAGACAGCGCCGGAGCGGCCAAGTCACCCGCCGCAGTCGTTAACGTAATGGCTAGCCCCTCTTCGCTGGGCGTTACCTCAACCGCCGTAATCGGCACCGCTTCTTGAACTTGAGCCAGCTCAGCTCCTGAAGGTGCCGGTTGTAGCTCCTTCACGACGTCCTGAGCAGTAGCAGGTAACCCCAATGCCCCCATTAATCCGCTGAATAGCGCTAATTGCAGTCCCCACCGTACCGAATCCGACCCTGGCCAAACACGCATCACACATCCTCACACGGTATTGCAAGCACTGTTGACAACTACTCGCAAATAGATTTGAGACGTATCTTAAGAGACAGGACGCGATCGTGTCTTTCGCCAAACGGATTTTATTGTGTTGTGAAACGGATCAATGCTTTTTATACGTATTCGGACTCACGCCAAACTTACGTTTAAAGGCAGTACTAAAGGCACTCAGATTCGTATAGCCCACGAGTCCGGCAACCTCCGACACACTACATTTACCTGTCTTGAGCAAAGCTTGAGCCTGCTGCATGCGATGTTGATACAGATAGCCAAATACGGTGGTGCCAAAGACTTGACGGAAACCGACTTTAAGCTTGTAATCGTTGAGGCCCACTAAATGAGATAACGTCGTTAACGAAGGTGGTTCTTCTAAATTGCTCAACAAAATTGCACTAGCGTGGTGAATCCGCTCTACATCACTGGCGTTCAATACTTTCTTGCGAGTAGACGCCGGTGTTACCTCGGTAATTTGGTGCAGTGACAGGGCGAGTAACTCAAGCACTTTACCCTCCAAATACAGCCGCTTGGTGAGTCCCTGATAGGGACAGTGCATCACCTGTTGGATGACCAGTTCCATCGCCGGTGTCATGCGTCCGCTCTGCAGATATAGCGGGATCGATTGCCCTGCTAAAGCTCGCACAAGTTCTTTCGGCAGATGCTCTAGCTGTTCCCCAATAAAGGCTTTCAGCGTATCGATATCAATATAGACTGCCAGTAGATCCTGCTGCCCTTGGGCATATTCAATCGTGCCAGTGTCGGCATCGGTGGTAAACCCAACGGCAAAGTGCTTTGCTTGAAATCGAATTTCTTGCTCCTGGCCAGCAATTTTCCCTCTAGTTTCTCCCCTAATGCCAAAGCCGAACCGCAGCAGCGAGATATTCCCGGTTTCTTGAATCGCCAACGAGAGGTCATCGCGAAAATGGCAATTTTGCATCACCATATCGATGCCAGAGCGCAGCTGTAGGCGACGCATCCAGCCATCACAAATTGGCTCAGGAAAGTGAATCAGCTGCTCATCAGGGGCGGCGGTGAAA
>JBCBJE010000469.1:0-4919 GCA_038523735.1 Cyanobacteria bacterium J06626_18
ATCCCCTGATCATCCCAACTTAGCAGTGGTAAGTCGAGATGACTGGGATCATCGTACCCACTATCTTGCCCTTACCGTTTCAAATAGGGATCTGGAGCGTTCCCCGTTTTCTTTAGTGAAAACGGAGCGACCCGTATGTTTCAATCCACTGATGGAGGGGCCAATGTCCCTCCCAGTTTCAACCTGCCGTCCTTCAGCCAAGAAGCGGTGCGGCACATTCTGCTGGGCGATCGCGCAGCCTTGGTCGAAGCCATTAACCGTATGGCTGTGTTGGGCTACTGCGAAAGGCTAGCCTGGAGCGACCCCTTGCCTACGGGCAGAAACGGCGAATGCATCAGCGTCATGACGCGCAAACGCACGATTCCGTAATAGGTTGTGTGCCTAGATCCCAGGGTTCTGCTGGTTTGGCCTTTGATGGTGCAGTATGGGCCAAGAACTCTGGGATCTATGACAAGCTCAAGCGTCGCGATCGCCCCGATTCACCGTCGTTATCAGACTCACGATGCCGTCAATCATGCGATCGCGTTCCAAAGGCACAATTTTGTTGCCCTGCATAATCTCCTGGACAATGATGTAATGCACGAGTGACCCCGAGAACATGCGAGCCGTGACCATCGGATCGGGTAGTTTGAGCTGAGGTTGTGACGCAAAATAGAGCGAAAGGTTTTCCAACAAAGGTTTTTGAATCTCGCGCACGAATGTTTGTGCCAATCCTGGAAACCGCTCTGACTCGCCAATAATCAGTCGCATCAGCGTTGATAAGGGCCGGTTTTCCGAAAATTCTTTCAATACTGTGGTGGCTATCTGTCGTAGAACAATATCAGGCGGGTCTTGCAAATCAGGATTTGCCAACAAGCGGAAGATCATTTGATGGTTATTCCGCATAAGTTGCTGGATGACCGCAACAAACAACCGCTCCTTATCCTGAAAGTAGCTGTAAAGAGTCGATTTGGAGACGCCTGCCGCTGCTGCAATGCGATCCATGCTAGCCGCCGAATAGCCTTGCGTCGTGAACACCTCCAAAGCCCCTGCCAAGATTGTTTGTGCCTTGTCAGGCCGACCGGAGCTGGATGAGTCGAGCGACTTTGGTTGAGTTGAAGCATCCATATCAGTTCTACAAAACGTACGAACAGGCCCTTTCAAGTCTAATAGTCAACTTGAAAAAGGACATTTGACTCATTTTATATGCCTAATTGTACTAAACGGTTCGGTTGACAATACCAAACCGTTTAGTACTATAAAAATAAAGCTTCTTTCATACGCGGAGGAGGTCTATGACATCAGAGATCTTTAGCCACCCAGCAACTACGGCCAAGACATCCCGTCGCTGGCTAGCCATTGCCGGGGTCGTTATCTTGGGCTTGGCAGGTTTTGCGGCTTGGCGAGTCCGGCAGGTTCGATTAGCTCAACTGGCAGAGGCCGAAGCGGAGGCAACTGCAGCTTTGGTCGCCGACATCACAACGGTGACGGCATTAGGTCGTTTAGAACCGGAAGGCGAAATCATTAACCTGACGGCTCCAACCTCAGTTCAAGAAAGTCGGATTGATCAGCTTTTAGTGAAGCAGGGCGATCGCGTTGAGGCAGGACAGGTCATCGCCGTCTTGGACAACCACGCCCGCTTGCAGGCTGCCTTACAGCAGGCCGAAGAGCGCGTGCGGGTTGCTCAAGCCGCCTTAGCACAGGTGGAAGCAGGCGCACAAACGGGTGAACTGAACGCTCAACGCGCTGAAATTGCCCGCCTCCAGGCCGATCGCACCACTCAGCTGGAGGCCCAACGGGCGACGGTGGCGCGCTTGCAGGCTGAAGAAGACAATGCCCGCGTGGAATACGAACGCTACGAATCGCTGTATCAGCAGGGAGCCGTCTCAGCATCGGAACGGGATGCCAATGAACTCACTTACACCACCGCTCGCCGTCGTCATCAAGAGGCTGAGGCCGAGCTAGCCCGAATTGAAACCACCAGCCAGCAGCAAATTCAGCAGGCTGAGTCGACGTTCGACCAAATTGCCGAAGTACGTCCGGTCGATGTGGCGGCAGCCGAAACTGAGATCCAAGCGGCGATTGCCGATGTTGCTGAAGCTCAGGCTAATCTCGATCAGGCATCGGTAAAGTCGCCACTGGGCGGTCAAATCATTGAGGTTCATACCCGACCCGGTGAGATCGTCGGTGATGAAGGCATCGCGACTTTGGGCGAAACGGGACAAATGATAGCGATCGCCGAAATCTATGAAAATGACATCGCCCAGATTCAGGTCGGTCAACCCGCCACCATCACTGCCACCGCCCTGCCTGACACACTGCAGGGCACGGTTGAACAAATTGGTTTGCAGGTTGAACAGCAGCAGGTTGTGGATGAGGACCCCGCCGCCAACTTAGATGCCCGTGTCGTTGAGGTCCATGTTCGTCTCGATCCAGCTTCTAGTGAAAAAGTCGCTGGCCTTACCAACTTACAGGTCACCGTTGCTATTCAAACCGATTCTTAAGGAGCTGCCACCATGTTGGGCTTCATCAAGACCCTCAAAACTTTGCAAGAACGGACCCCGCTAGGACTGCTGCAGCTCAAGCACGACCCAATGCGGCTTCTGACGGCAATCGCGGGTATTACCTTTGCTGACGTGCTTATTTTCATGCAGCTCGGATTTGCCGATGCGCTCTACACCACCAACACCCAATATCCTCGTAGTCTCGAAGCTGATATTGTCCTTGTCAGTACTCAGGCTACGAACTTCGGGCGATTGCGGAGCTTCCCGCGTGGGCGCTTGTTTCAAGCGCAAGACGTCCCCGGTGTTGCGTCTGCTGATGCGTTGTATATCGGCTCAGTAGATTGGCGCAACCCCCAGACTCGCCGGAAAACCTCCATGATGATTGTGGGGCAAAACCCGGATCGCCCCGCCTTTAATCTGCCAGATGTCAATCAGCAGCTAGAAACCATTCGCCTACCGGACCACGTGTTGTTCGACCAGGCATCGCGGGGCAATTATCAGGAAATGATTACCCAGTTCAACGCGGGCGAGACGGTCACCACTGAAATTGGCCTGCATACCGTGACGCTGGCTGGCCTATTTACCGTAGGCGCTTCTTTTGCCGATGATGGCGCTTTGATTACCAGCGATCAAAATTTCTTGCGACTGTTTCCCAGACGCGAGGCCGGTACCGCAAGTCTGGGCCTGATTCGCGTGGACCCCGAACGTGACGTGGACCAGGTCCGAGCCGCGATCGCCGAACGCCTTCCAGATGACGTCTACGTTTTTACCCACCAAGGATACATCGACTTCGAACTCAACGAAATCCAATCTGAGTCGCCCATTGGTTTCGTATTTGGCTTAGGAACATCAATGGGGTTTATTGTCGGCGTTGTGATTGTCTATCAGGTGCTTTCAACCGATGTGAATAGCCACATGGCCGAGTACGCCACCTTCAAAGCCATGGGCTATCGCAACACTTACCTATTAGGTGTCATTTTCGAGGAAGCCTTGATTCTATCGCTGCTGGGCTTTGTGCCCGGTATGTTGATTTCGCTGGGAGCATACCAACTCACTGCCGCCGCCACCGCATTACCCCTATCCATGCCCATCAGCCGCATGATCACCGTTCTGCTGCTGACGTTTGTCATGTGTGGCGGTTCGGGGGCGATCGCCACACGCCGTCTACAGGCTGCGGATCCGGCGGATATTTTTTGATCACCATATTTTCAGGGTTAAACGATGGCACTTTACGCATTTGATGGAACCGGCGATCGCTGGGATGGCCAATCCCCCATAACAGCGACAGCAAAAACGGAAAACGGGCGTTATTTGACCAATGTTGTCTTCTTTTATGCCGAGTACCTCAAAGCCGGAATACGGGCTGAATATTTTCCGGGAGTAGGCTCCTCGGTGAGAATTACCAATCGTATTGTCGGGGGTGCTTTTGGTGTTGGCGCATCAAGGGTCATTAATACAGCCTTTCGTAAGTTAAAGGATCACTACAGACAGGGTGATCCCGTTATCGACGTTGTTGGCTACAGTCGAGGGGCAGCTTTAGCTCGGGCCTTTGCCGATAAAACCTTCAAAGATTTTGATGAGCTAGTTGATAAGAAGGGGCAAACTTTAGCTGAACCACCTGAAATAAGATTTATTGGCCTTTTTGACACAGTGGCATCCTTTGGCGTTCCCCTCAACGACACAGAACTGTTCTTTCAAGAACGCATTCCGATCTCAACCAAGAGTGCCTTCCATGCCATGGCATTAGATGTCAGAAGAGCTGGGTTTGGCCTGGACAGAGCCTATGGAGATAACGTCCTTGAGGTCTGGTTTAGAGGCGGACACGGCGATATTGGCGGCAATTCTGTATCAAGCAATGGCCTACCCAATCGCAGCAGGATCAATATTGCTTTGGTCTTCATGTTGAAGAAAGCGCAGGCAGCCGGTGTACCGCTCAGGGATGAGTTTGACTATCCACGGGACATACACGCACCCGTTGCGATCAGTGAAAACAACCTGGATGAAGATTCTTCACGACAGTATCGCAACCACGACGTTTTTCACCATTCTCTATTTGATTCAGACGGACAAGTTATCGACTTTCCAGGCTGCGTTCCGCTGCCCAAACGCGATCAGCTTGTTATCGAAGAAGTCAAAAATGAATCGCAATTATCCGAGCCTCGATTACTCCAATTAACTCCCGAACTGTCTCAAAAGTATCCCGATACTCAATCCATTTACAACAAGCTTTATGGATAACCGCTTCATTGTTATTACTTCCTTCACCCCGTTCTCTATTATCTGTTTTCACACTTGTTAGGGCAGGTTTTGAGTGCAGGACTTGGCATTTCCCAATAGCGATCGCCTAAACCTGCTCCCTACGATTCACACCCCATTCCCATCACTTTACACGCTTCCGAATTCCGAATTCCGAATTCCGAATTCATTATCCCAAAA
>JBCBJE010000470.1:0-4918 GCA_038523735.1 Cyanobacteria bacterium J06626_18
AAGATACTGGGCACAATCAGGCTAGCTACGGTCAGGTAGAACAGCATGGTTGAACCTCGGAATCGCTGCCGAAAGGCCATCGCCGCCAATACCGACATCCCAGCTGCTAGCAGCGTTACGATCGCCCCCAGTACCAGCGATCGCTGAAACGGCTCGACAAAACTACCCACCCGCTGTTCTTGAAATACCTGACCCAGCCAGTAAAACCCAAAACTCCGCACCGGAAACGTCAGTGCTCCATCTGGCCCCTGCAGCGACAAGATAAAGATCGTAATCATCGGGCCATACAAAAACAGAACGAACAGGCCAAAGAACCCAGCCAATAAATAGAACGACAACGATCGCTTCCTCATATCTTTTCTCCTCACATGTAAAGACGCGATAAATCGCGTCTCTAGACATCACGGGATATCTCGATCAAGCCCCTCAGAGAACCTATAACTCCCGTCGGATATCCACTACCCGCAAAATCGCCACCACCACCATCATCGTCACCGTCAACAACACGATCGCGTTGGCCGCCGCCAACGGATACTGCAAACTCCCAATCTGCGTCTGAATCAGCTTGCCAATGGACGCCGCCTGCCCACCTCCCATCAGACGTACTGTGACAAACTCCCCCATCACCAGCGTGACAATAAAGATCGAACCGATCGCAATCCCCGGGGCCGACAACGGCAAAATCACTTCCTTAAACACCTCAACCCCGGAGGCTCCCATATCTTCGGCGGCTGTAACCAGGGTGCGATCAATCCGCATCAGGCTGTTAAAAATCGGCGCAATCATAAAAATGATGTAGAGATGAACCATCCCCAACACCACCGCAAAGTCTGAATACAGCAAAAACTCCAGAGGCTGATTCACCAACCCTGCCCCCATCAGCAGTTGATTCACCAATCCCTCTTTCCCCAGCAGTGGAATCCAGGAAATCATGCGAATGATGTTGGAGGTCCAGAAGGGAATGGTGCAGAGCAGAAAAAGCAGTACCTGCCACCGTAGTTTGGGGACATGAAACGCCAGAAAGTAAGCAACCGGATAACCGATCAGCAGCGTAAACAGCCACACCAGCCCAACGAACTTGAAAGTGTTGAGGTAAGTTCTGAGCGTAACGTCGGAGGTGAAGATGCCGATGTAGTTATCCAGCGTGAACGCGGGCACCATCGCAAAGCCGTTGAATTCCCAGAAGCTCACCACCCCAATTAGCGCGATAGGAAAGATGAGGAACAGGGAAAGGGCGATCGCTTGCGGTGTCGCCAGCAGGTAGGGCTTCAGAGTGGTCCAGGATCTAGCCATGAAGAAGCGGATAATTGCATTTCGCAAACATTACCATGTCTGCTTTCAGAATTCTGGTACTATCGCCCCTGTCCAGACAGGATAGGTATTGCTAACCAGATTCGAGACATCAAATCCACATTAGTGCTGGCAAATTCTACCCCACATCATTTGACGTTATCCAACCCTTACCCGCTTGGTCAGAATCGTCATTACCTCATTGGGTCTGCCGGTTGAAATGGGCTGACTCCAGTCGTTGGGTTCGGCATAGCGCTTAACGTGTAGCTCTTTGATGGTGAGCTGCACGGCGGCATAGGTGCCAAACAGCAAATGACGGACGATTTCGTATTCGGGCTCAGGCGCATGAGCAGGGGAAACAGTGGACGCGGCTGCGCCCGGTGCGGATGATTGAAACATCGAGTCTGGCCTCCAGAAATGGACGGTAAGGAAAGCCAGAACTCAGGGCACTTAGCCAATCCAGCGATCATGGTGCAAACCGGGATGGCTAAGGGTACAGTGAACCCTAGCCTGCGGACTGCTTGCTCAGTTCGTAGGTCAGTCGTCGGCTGGGTGCTGCAACACCTACCGACGGCGCTAAGGACATGAGTTCTGAACGACGGCCACAAAAGCATTGCAACCGTTCAAATGACAATAGGATGATTTATACCCGTCGTCAAGCGGTGGCTACGGAGACATTACTAGGAAGGTTGCTATGCGGCTGGGGCTTGTTCTGAGTTTGACTCGGCTTTGTGCGCTTCTGCGTAGATTCGCAAAGCCGCCGCCATCTTCTGTTCATAATCCTCGCCCTGAGCCTTGAACCAAGCTAATGTACTGGGCTCTACTTTGACTAGAACATTCAGGGAGTCTACAGGCTTCCACCACCGCGAGTTATCAAAGAACTCATCAGTCAAAGGGGGGATATCGGATGTATCGATCGCCTCCTCTGTCAATGCATCAACCTTCTCCCAATTTGTTCTTGAGGTATTGTTCATATCGTTTTCGTTCATAGGGTAAAGCTTTGTGAAGTGAAATGAGCTGAGCTTGTTAAATGATGAGAGTCAATCAGTCGATACAAAGGCCCCAAACCTACTGAGTCAGGCGATCATGCTGTTTCTGTGCCCAGTTACGAAGTTCTTTATCATTGTCATTTTTGGCGCGATCGGCCAATAGCTGTTGGGTTTTGGAGTGGGTTGGATATTGCTGCACCAGCACTTTGAGAGCAGTTTGGCGCGGGTTATCTTGGAGTTCATGTTCTCGTTCGAAGGGATCATTGACGGCGAGATCGCACCAAAGCTCAAACAAACTCGGGTCCTCTTTCCAGCCTTTGGCTAGCTCCTGCACCGCCGTGCGGCGAACAGCGTAATTCTCATCACTTTGCGCCCGCGCTTTGAGAATGGGCAAGGTGTCGGGGTCCTCTTTCCAGCCTTTGGCTAGCTCCTGCACCGCCGTGCGGCGAACAGCGTAATTCTCATCACTTTGCACCCGCGCTTTGAGCCAGGTGCCAATCTCGATAGATCTTTGCCAGTTTCTGGCAATTGCTTTAACAGCTGCTTGGGGTATGTAAGAGGATGCATCCGTCAATACAAGTGCTTTTAACCAGTTGAGGAGTCCGGCACGATGCTGCCATAGAGACGCAACTAAGCCGACGATGGTTTCGGCAGTCTCTTCATCCAAAGCGTAGGGATGTATCTGCAGAGTCCAGTACTTTAACAAAGTCAGGACTTCAGTGTCGATATCACTGATTTCGTGACGATTCCGAATTTCAGCTAAACAGCTTGCGGCTAGGATTAAGTGTTTCAGGCCACCTGGCAACAGATAAAAATCTACAACGAATAAAGGTAAACCGCCAATAGACCTGTACCCCAAACTGCGTCGTATAAACTCAGAAGCTGGTACAGGTTGTTTCAATAGGTAAGCAATGATCTCACCGCCAAAACGAGGCTCAATCATTCCAGCAATTAACCGCAAAACCTCGTCCCAGGCTTCATCGGGGAAATGCTTACCGTATAGTTCCTGCTTCAAATGCTCAATATCAATCCGACGCTCTTTCTCAAACTGATGCACAAACTCTGCTGCACAGAAATACTCCAAGAAGGTGCGATGGACAAAGGCGTAAGTATCGGCTCCCAAATAGCACAGGATAAAATTCCGGGCTCGTAGCTGTTCGATCATCAGCCGCGCCACGCTACGAGCCTGATCCACATCAATTGTCTTCAAGTACTCAATCAAAACCGTTTCCAGGTCATCGCGACTGATTACATTCCCCGCTAGTCCCTTTTCCCCTGCTTGCATGTGATGCGCTACTCTTCGTAGCATGGCCTGCTTGTCCCGTGCATCAATGGCCCAATCCTTTAACCGCTCATCTTCCAGGATTTTTTCTTCCACATCCCACTGATGCAGCAGCACCTCTGATGCCTTTTCATACAGTCGAGCGCGATCCCTTGGTAGCTCTTGATTGCGGTTCAAAATTGCCATCATTGTTAGCAGCAGCGGGTTACCCGCCAACTCGCGAATCGGCTTCGACTCGTCAATCGCTTTCTGTAGCCGGTCTCGCTTGCGAACCTTGTCGGCTTCGTGGGTGAACGTCAGGTCATGCCACCGCTGAATAAAATCCTTAATTTGTGCGTCATCTAAATCCTGCAGCATAAAGTGGCGGAACCCAGCATCCCGAAGCGCCTCAGCCTTATAGCCTAGCCAGCGCGAGGTCACCACAATTTGTACCGTCGGATAGTTATTGCTAAAGCGATGGATGTCATTCACCACCGCTTCCCGCAGCAACGGATCAAACACTTCATCGACGCCATCAAACAGGGCAATGGCGTTGCCAGTCTTAAACAACTCATCCAGATCTTTCTCGTTCAGTCGACAAGCCGTATTGCCCTGATGCAAGTAGCTCAAAAAGTTATTGCAGACCTTGCCCTGCTTATCGCGGGCATAGGTACGTAACTCAATTAAAATGGGAATCGGTTGCCTCTTCAGCTGAGCTAGAGGCTTTTCGGCCCAATTTAGCGCCAGGTACTGTAGCAACGTCGATTTCCCTGAACCAGGATCTCCCAAAATCACCGCCTGTTGTATAGAACGGTCACTACTGACAACTGATAGCACCGGCTCAATAGGGCGCTCTGAGTACGTTTGCCGATGCCGCTCAATGGCTTCAGCCTCCATCAGCGCTTCAATTTCCCCTTGCTCATACAGCTTCATCAGGCGCTCTTTCGGCAGCTCATATAGCTGTGGGGTAAACTCCTGGCATTCCCGTACGCTCTGCTCTACAAAAATCTGCCATAGTCGCAGTGCGTTATGTGCCGCCCCCTCAGTACTGATGGCATCGAGCTTCAATCGTCCAAACTTTTCGCACAGCGTCTCTTGATATTTCTCCAGATCAAAATCAACTGGCACTCAAGCAATGGCTTCAACACTGGCCCGAATCGCCCGCTGGTTTTGCAGCCTAACAATTTCCCGCAATTCGGAAATTTCCGTCATCAGACCGTTTTGCACCCGTTTTACGTATTGCTTGCAAATCCGCTGCCAGTCAAAGTCTTCGGGCAGTTCTGGTAGCTTATACGCCTGCCAAAGTTCTGCTAGCTCTTCAAAGTCGATTTGCTTGGCATCTAGTTTGAAGGCTGCACCCAAAATTGGCTTTACCTCA
>JBCBJE010000471.1:0-4916 GCA_038523735.1 Cyanobacteria bacterium J06626_18
GAACAAACGAGGAAACGACCGCCATCAAAGATGTTATGGATGGCGATTTGGATCCCTTCATCCAAGCGTATCTGCGTAAGGATGCTCAGATGGCGGAGACGGCAGAGGCAGTGTAGGAATAGGAAAAAGGGTGGAGGGGTGAGGGGGTAGGGGTAGGGGGTAAGAGAGCAAAATCTCGTAAGGGCGAGGCATTTGGCCTGTATGCCTATTACACATCGAAACTCCACGCTCCAAATGTCTCGCCCCAACTGAACCAAGAATCAAGAACCAAGAACCACCAATAAAACGCCATCCCCATCCCCGCTTACTATATGTTTAGAAATATGTCTCGAATATCCCGAGGAGGTTGACGGCTATGGTTGAGAACGCGACGACTGAATCGCCCCAGGAGCCTGAATTGACTGAACCCGTTGCCCAGGAACCGCCGCCTAGCTATGTCAAATTGGCGATGCGGAATATGGTGCGCAAAGGAGGCAAATCGCTTTTTCATTTCAGCCTGACGGTTGCAGGACTGATGGGACTCTTGGTGGGCTTGTCTTATCTAACACGCTGATATGGAACCCATTGCACCTACGGTGGACCTGAGCCTGCAGGGGGAATTCCTGGAAGCCGTCAGCGCGATTGCCTCCCCTGAAGACTGGCAAACTTGGCTGCAAACGTGGTTGGCCTACCTAGCACCTGACCTTTCGCCCATCCATGCTTACGAGCTGAGCATTCAATTTACTTCGGACGCGGCGATCGCGACCTTCAACGCTCAATATCGGCAACGAGATCGACCAACCGATGTTCTGTCATTTGCGGCTCTGGAAAACGCAGCACTGCCACCCGAAGTATTACAGCAGATTCCCTGTGACCTGGGCGACCTGATCATTTCCGTAGAGACCGCTCGAAGGCAGTCTGATATTCACGGACATACTCTGTTGGAAGAGATTGCCTGGCTGGCGGCGCATGGCTTACTTCACCTCTTGGGATGGGACCATCCCGATGAGACTCGCCTTGAAGCGATGTTGTCTATGCAACAGAAACTACTCGCGCAGGTTGGTCTAAAGTTAAGCAGCTCCACATACTTTGCCGGAGAAATAGTCACGTAGCCGTCCTAGCCTTCAGAGGTCTCAATGGTGAGCCCTACCGGTGGCGAGTCTTCGTCTATGCTGCTTGCATTCCTTCTGAAGGCTTTGTTGTGATTAGCTTTCATCTGATTTACAAATTGCTACTGAGATACGTTAAGTTAGTTGCACTCCTTCTCTAGCGACACACATACCCACAGGAGTCCGGTTTTCTACGTGGACTTCCGAAAACGTTACCCAAAAGCGTTGTCTCGTGAGTGATATGCCTACTCCTACCTCAGCCCCGAATCCTTCCTCGCTGCCCTCTACATCTGAGGTAACAACCGTCGCGCCAGAACGGGAGTACGCCTGGCAGGTTGCTCACAACTTAGGAGCCAGCTTTCGCTACGCCAGCCAAGGCATCACCTATGCCTTCCGCACCCAACGAAATTTTCGGATTCATGTACTGGCAACAATAGCGGTGATTAGTGTAGGCTTCGCTTTGCAGTTGCCTGCAGTTCACATTGCTGTATTAGGACTCACCTGCAGCGCTGTGATGACATTAGAGTTGGTCAACACGGCTCTAGAAGCCGTCGTCGATCTCACTGTGCAACAGACTTACCACGAACTCGCTAAGATTGCTAAAGACTGCGCCGCAGCAGCCGTTCTCATCGCCGCTCTGATGGCCATCATGGTTGGCGGATGTTTAATCTTGCCGCCTCTGTTCACAGTGATTCGTCCTTTTTTCATATCCTGAGGGAGCACTCGCCATGATTGTCGTGATTGATAACTACGACAGCTTCACTTACAACCTAGTGCAGTACCTTGGGGAACTCGGGAGTTCGTATCCAGTTGCCCAACATATTCAGGTTTATCGCAACGATGAAATCACCGTGACGGCCCTAGCCGACCTACAGCCTGATGGTATTGTCATTTCGCCCGGTCCTGGTCGGCCCGAAGATGCCGGTATTTCGCCCGAGGTAGTGCGCCAGCTCGGTCCCAAGATTCCTATCCTCGGCGTTTGTCTGGGACATCAGAGCATCGGCCAAGTCTTCGGCGGCTCTATCATTGCCGCTCCTGAACTGATGCACGGTAAGACCTCTTTAATTCATCACAAAGGCACAGGTGTTTTCCAAGGGTTAGACAATCCCTTCACGGCTACGCGCTATCACAGCCTCGTCATTGACCCAGCAACCTGCCCAACAGTCCTCGAAGTAACCGCTTGGGTAGAGGATGGCTCCATCATGGGCGTCCGTCACCGCGAATACCCTCATATCCAAGGCGTTCAGTTCCATCCTGAAAGTATCTTGACCGCTGCCGGCAAGACCCTATTGGGCAATTTTCTAACCAGCCTCAGAGCCGCAGTGCCGGTGACGGTTTAGGAGACAGGAGGGAATAGCGTGCGTTCAGGGTTCATGGTTGATAGTTAACGGTAGATGGCTGCACTCCCACAACCGACAGCGAATCATCAACCACCAACAATGAACTGCTAACTAAGAACGAAGAACCAATAACCAACAACCATGCCCAGTTAAGCCAGCAACACGATAGTATGTTTGGGTTTATATCGCTTATCTAAGCGCAACCTGGTTTCACTGCGGACGGGAGTCAGAAAAAATCAATGCAACGACGACAGTTTGTACAACAGCTTGGGGCAGGGTTCATCGCTACGTTGGGCTTAGGCGTCGCTTCAACTTGGCAGCGTACTCAGGCCCAGACAGGCGGAGTCAATGTCCGCTGGCTGGGACACACCTGCTTTGTGTTTGAAGGCGATGGCCGGCGCATTTTAGTGAATCCCTTCCGGACATTGGGCTGTGCTGCCGGATACGCTGTGCCCATTGTCCCTGCCGATGTAGTACTAATCAGCAGTCGCCTATTCGATGAAGGTGGCACTTTAGAAGGATTCCCGGGCGATCCGCCCATCCTGGCTGAAACGGGTGAATTTGAACTGTCTCCCATTCGGATGCAATCGATCGAGACGGACCACGATCGCAGAGGCGGTCGTCAATTTGGCAAAAACCTCATCTGGCGCTGGCAACAAGGCGGACTCACCATCGTGCATATGGGCGGTGCCGCAGCCCCCGTTTCGCTGGAAGAGCAAATTTTGCTAGGTCGCCCCGACATCCTATGCGTACCTGTAGGCGGTGGCCCCAAAGCCTACAATGCGGAGGAAGCCGTCGGCGCTATCCGTGCCCTTAATCCCCGCATCGTCATTCCTACTCACTACCGCACTCAAGCTGCCAACGAAGAGTGCGACATCGAAGGACTGCAACCCTTCCTTGATCTCCTGTCAGGCACCCCGACCCGCCAAGCCAATAGCGATTCCGTTACGCTGAGTACAGCCAGTCTTCCAGGGGGAGATGGGATGATTATTCAGCTGCTGACCTATTCGTTCTCTTAGCCAACAACCAATAACAATGCAGACAATCTACAAACAACGGCGGGATGCTTTGATGACTACTCTGGGCAGGGACACCGCTGTGTTTGCGAGTGCGCCGATGGCGGTAATGCACAATGATGTGGAATATACCTTCCGGCAGGATAGTGACTTTTATTACCTGACGGGCTTCAATGAGCCGGGGGCGATCGCGATATTAGCTCCCCATCACGAAGAACATCAGTTTGTTCTGTTTGTGCGGCCTAAGGATAAGGAGAAAGAAACCTGGTCGGGGCGACGGTTAGGGGTAGAAGCGGCCAAAGAGCAGCTCGGGGCAGATGCGGTTTTTCCGATCAAGGAACTGGACGAAAAGCTGCCGGAGTATTTGAAGGGTGGGGGCGATCGTCTCTATTGCCACTTGGGTCACGACGCGACTTTCAACAGCAAGATTCTGAAACACTGGCAGCAACTGCTGGGGCGATACGTTAAGCGCGGCACGGGACCGATCGCCCTTGAAGATAGTCGGTTACTGCTGCAGAGTATGCGACGCATTAAAAGTACGGCAGAGCTGGAGCTGATTCGGCAAGCAGTGGCGGTCTCGGTCAAAGCTCACAACCATGCGCGGGAGATTACCCAGCCCGGACGGTATGAGTACGAAATCCAAGCCGAAATGGAGCACCTCTTCAAGCTGGCAGGTGGTGGCCCAGCCTATCCCTCTATTGTGGCTTCGGGTGATAACGCCTGTATCCTGCACTATGTCGAGAATACGCGCCAAATGCAGGCGGGCGATCTGCTACTCATCGATGCCGGTGGCTGCCTCGACTACTACAACGCGGACATTACCCGCACATTCCCAGTTTCAGGGAAATTCTCAGAGGAGCAGCGCATTATCTACGAACTGGTGTTAGAGGCACAATTGAAGGCGATCGCGGAAGTGAAACCCGGTAATCCTTTCAATGCCTTTCACGATGCCGCCGTTCGCACGATCACTGAAGGTTTGGTCGAACTCGGCTTGCTGACCGGGGATGTCGATAAGCTAATTGAGGAAAAAAAGCACAAAGCCTTCTTCATGCACGGCACCGGTCACTTCTTGGGGCTGGATGTTCACGATTCCGGCATTCTCCGCAACCCTGACAAAACCTGGAAGCCCTTCGCCACAGGGAACGTTGTGACGGTAGAACCGGGAATCTATATCAGCCCCGACTATGAGCCGGAGGAAGGACAGCCCCAGGTCGATGCACGCTGGCGTGGTATCGGTGTTCGGATCGAAGATGATGTGCTGGTAACGGCAACAGGCTGTGAAGTGCTGACCGCAGGTGTACCGAAAGCTCCGGCTGATATGGAAACTTAGAGGCTTGCCAAAAAATAGAATACCCGCGAAGCTTAGAAACAGACCCACCCAAGAATGATGGCTTGTTTTGAGGATCGCTGATGCTAGATGCAACCATGAAAGAAACCATCCGAGATGCCGCTCAAAAACTGACAGGAGCGCA